>JANLXK010000501.1:0-2119 GCA_031365045.1 Gemmatimonadota bacterium
ACGAGCGTTGTTCGGAAGGTTCGTGAGGCCATCGTTGTTCGGACACATCCGGAAGTTACGAATCGCCACCGTACCCTCAGTCGGGGTCGCCACCGTGCCCGTCTGGGGAACGTAGAACGATGCCGCAACATCGGGGATGCCGGCCTTCACGGGAACGGCCGCCGCCATCAAGGCGAGCGAGGCTCCCGCTACCAGCACGGCCTTCCATCGACTACGCATGCTGCTTCCTCCCTAGAACCAGAGGGCTAAGCCCTTGGTCGTGGTCTTGCCCGGCATTCCGCCGCGCCTTGTCCCGAGGCATCGGCGAAACCGCGAGCTCTTGTACCACCGGCCGGTGGTGAAACCCCGTATCCCGGACCGGTGCCTCCAGCACTCAACCGAGGGCCCGTGTTGCCCCCGAAGCGGGCGTAGACGCCTCCCGAGCGTCATGCCGCCCGGATCTCCCGGCCCTGAGGGCCGAAGGATTCGGGCGACCGGCTCCCGCGCCGATCGCGCGGGGCGCCGCATCGTGCCCGTGCTACCTGCCGCGACCGATTTGTCCGGCCGCGGATTCGACGATTTCCGTCTTCCGAGAAACAATCAGGGGCGCACCCTTCCAGCGTGCGCCCCTGATTTAGGTTTTCAGCCGCTCCTGTGATTGGAGCGGGAACAACTTAGCGGTAGATGTTCTTGATGTTACCCCACGTCGTCGCCGTCGTCGGCGTCGGCGAAGCCGTGCCGCAAACGTCGAACCAGTCGGAGCCGAGCTTGATCGTGTTGTCGAGATCTATGCCTTCGCAGTTCGAGCCGAAGGAGGTGAAGGCCGGCGGATTGACCGTCGAGGCGCTCACGAGGGAGAGCGTCGCGCCGGAAGCCACACCGGAGATCGCGAGCGAACCGAGCTTGTAGAGACCAGGGATAACCTGCGCTCCCGAACGGCCATGGTAGGCGTCGGTGCCGGCGGTGAAGTCGCCGAAGCTGCCTGTGAAATTGAGCGCCACATTCGACGACCAAGCGCCAAGCGTCACGGAGCCGCTCGAGCGGATGAAGAATTCATAGGAATTCATCGTCAAGTTCGAACTCGACTGAGCGCACGTGACCGGCGCGCCGAACTTGTCGGCGTTCGTCACGAGCCAGATATCGACCGACGTGGAGCTCGGCGTCAAGATATCGGTGTTGTCGCAGATTCCGTCGTTATTCGTGTCAATGTACATGTACTGGCTATACGCCGGCGCCGCGAAAGCAACCAGAGCGACAACCGCGACGAGCAGTAGCGAATGCTTCATGGGATGTTTCCTCCTTTGCCGTACCGGCTTGCGCCCTCCCGGACGGTGCCTAGGCCGGTTGCCCAGGCACCATCCAGGCGGACAGTTCCAGAGTCCTACGGGTTGGGAATCGGGGGCTGCGCCGCTCCCATGAGACAGTTGTGGTTGAAGTGCGTGTTGACCGGGTTCAAGTCGGTCGACGTCACCGCACCGCTACTGTCGAAGTCGCGCCAGTAGCTACCAATGCCCGTCCCATTGATGTTGTTCGATACCAGGTTGTAGTCCGCCGACGTCACGGTCTCACCCGCGTTCGCCGTCGCACCCAGCCCGCCCGTCAAGTCGTAGCTCTTGATCCGGAGCGTGTAGGTACCGTTTGCCGAAGCCGAGGTAATACGCCCGCTCAGCTGGAAGCCCAACACGTACACAGGAAGCGTCGTGTCGTAGTGGCCCCACTTACGATTCGAATTACGAACGAACACGCCAGGATTGTTCACGTCGGCACCGCCGAACGTGATGTACGTCGTCCCGTTCACGTCCGTCGCCGCGTCGGCAGCAACGCAACGAAGATCCGGGCAAAGCGGCGACGTGTTCCACGTCGAATTCGAGATCACCGAGTCGGCGCCCGTTCCGCTGAAGCCCTGCGCGGCCGTTCCACCATTGAACAGAACGCAGATATCCGCCGCCGCGATGTTCGGGATCGGATTGTTGTTCACGTCACGAACCACAACCTTGATACGAGCGTTGTTCGGAAGGTTCGTGAGGCCATCGTTGTTCGGACACATCCGGAAGTTACGAATCGCCACCGTACCCTCAGTCGGGGTCGCCACCGTGCCCGTCTGGGGAACGTAGAACGATGCCGCAACATCGGGGATGCC
>JANLXK010000502.1:0-1096 GCA_031365045.1 Gemmatimonadota bacterium
CGCATCATCGGCATCGTCGAGGTAGTCGAGGGGCCGCGGATCACCGGCGGGCCTGACGGCCCGCGCAACGCGATACGGGGCCAGCGCGTCGTAGGTCACGATCCAGGGAGAGATCGTGGTGAGGAAGTTCTTGGCCAGGAAGGGGCCGAGGGGCTGGTACTCCCACCCCTGGATGTCGCGCGCGCTCCAGTCGTTGAGGAGCACCAGGCCGAAGATGTGTTCGCTGGCGTGCTCGATCGGGATGGAGCGGCCCAGTTCGTTCCCCACGCCCACCACCGCGCCGATCTCGAGCTCGTAGTCGAGCCGCTTGGTGGGGCCGAAGATCGGTGGCTTCTCCTGATCGGGGCGGGTCTGTCCCATCGGCCGGTTCACTGGCGCGTCGGTCGGCACGATGCTCGACGCGCGGCCGTGATAGCCGATGGGGAGGTACTTGTAGTTGGGGAGCAATGGATTGTCGGGGCGGAACATCGCGCCGACGGTGGTGGCGTGGTGGATCGAGGCGTAGAAGTCGGTGTAGTCCCCGATATCGCAGGGGAGCATCATCGTCGCTTCACGCATCGGTGTAAGTAGATCCGAGGCCATCGCGCTGGCCTCGTCCCCTTCCTCGGTGTCCATCTGCAGCACCAGGCTCGCGCCCTGCCGGAGGGAGGTCCACGCCTCTCGGCCCAGCTGGAGGAAAGCGCTGGTCCCTTCGGCGTCCCAGATGTCCACCGCATCGGCGGCGACGCCCGGGAGGACCCCCGCATCGGCGGCGGCGGTGAGCGACAGGATCTGGTCACCGATGGCGATCCCGATGTCGGGAGGCGCCTCCGGGTCGTTGATGCGGAGGAACCGGCCGAGCGGGAGGTTCTGGATCGGGAAGTCGGCGTGGCCGTTGGCGGAGGTGACCCAGGAGCGGAGCCTGGCGTCATGGGTCTCGTCGATCGGTCGCGTCATTTCATCACTTTGGCGGCCTTGAGGTCGGCCACCGGTTCATCGAAGGAACAGGAGCCGAAGCTCGTGGCGTAGGCGCGGGCGGCGCCCAGCTGGTCGAGGGCGAGTTGGTGGCCGCGCCAGGTCACCCCTTTGTCGTCGAACGTGAAGGCGGCGAGCTCGG
>JANLXK010000527.1:0-3115 GCA_031365045.1 Gemmatimonadota bacterium
ATCATGGTGATGGGCGAAGGGCTCAAGCCCTCGCGATTCGGGAAGCTGGTCCAGCTCGATGGCAGCAAGCGCACCGTGACCGACGGCCCCTTCACCGAGAGCAAGGACCTGGTCGCCGGGGTCATGATCTGGGAGGTGCAGTCGATGGACGAGGCGATCGAGTGGGTGAAGCGGTACCCCAACCCGACGAAGGGACCGAGCACGGTCGTGCTCCGCCCCGCCCTCGGGCCGGAGGACTTCAACTTCGGCGGTGAGATCCCGCCGGAAGAGAAGGCGCAGTGGGAGAAGATGTCGGGACGAGACAAGTAGAGCCCCTCACGGGCTCCCAACCCATAGGAGGCGACATGCGCGTCATGGTGATCGTGAAGGCGACGAAGGATTCCGAGAACGAGCCCATCCCGCTCGATATGGCTGCCAACGCGGACATGTTCGAGGCCATGGGGAAGTTCAACGAAGAGCTGGTGAAGGCGGGGATCATGCTCGCCGGCGACGGGCTCAAACCGAGCCGAGTCGGGAAGCGGATCCACTTCAACGGCACCAAGCGGACCGTGACCGACGGACCGTTCTCCGAGACCAAGGAACTGGTCGCCGGCTTCTGGATCTGGCAAGTGCGGTCGATGGACGAGGCGATGGAGTGGGCGAAGCGGTGCCCGAACCCGATGCCGGGGCCATCGGACCTCGAGATCCGTCCCCTCTGGGAGACCGAGGACTTCGGTCCCGCCATCGCCGCGCAGGAGAACGAGCTTCGGGCCAAGATCCCTCCCAAGCTGGGGCAGTAGGCATGCGCGTGGTTCTGCTGGACAGGTCGACCCCGGCCAGCGCGGAACTTGGCTGAGGCGCACGTCGCGATCGACGCCGTCTGGCGGATCGAGTCGGCGAAAGTGATCGCCGCGCTGACCCGCCGGGTGGGCGATGTCAGCCTGGCCGAAGAGTTGGCGCAGGAAGCACTCCTCGCGGCCCTCGAGCAGTGGCCCACCGCCGGCGTGCCCCGGAATCCCGCCGGTTGGCTGGTGCGGGTCGGGATCCGGCGCGGGATCGACCAGTGGCGCCGGGCAGACCGTTTTGCCGAGCGTGAAGGGGAGCTGACGCGGGACCTCGAGGCCAAGCAGGACCGGGACGCCGCCGCGGTCGACGACCGGCTCGACGACACGATCGGCGACGACCTCCTCGGCCTGATCTTCCTCACCTGCCATCCCGTGCTCGCCACCGAGGCGCGGGTGGCGCTCACCCTCAGGCTCCTGGGCGGCCTCGCCACACCCGAGATCGCCCGCGCATTCCTGGTGCCCGAGGCGACCCTGGCACAGCGGATCGTGCGCGCCAAGCGGACCCTCGCCGAAGCGAAGGTCCCCTTCGAGGTGCCGCGCGGCGAGGCGCTCGAGGAGCGGCTCCCGTCGGTGCTCGAGGTCGTCTACCTGATCTTCAACGAAGGATACTCCGCCACCGCCGGCGAAGAGCTCACCCGACCCACCCTCTGCGAGGAAGCGCTGCGGCTCGGCCGCGTGCTGGCGGCACTGACGCCGGGTGAGCCCGAGGCGCACGGCCTGGTGGCGCTGATGGAGTTCCAGGCCTCGCGCCTCAAGGCGCGCGTCGGCCCCACCGGCGATGCGGTGCTGCTGCTGGACCAGGATCGCTCCCGCTGGGACCTCCTGCTGGTCCGACGGGGCCTTGCGGCCCTCGGGCAGGCGGTGGGCCTCGGCGGCCCCCTCGGCCCCTACACGCTGCAGGCCGCGATCGCATCCTGTCACGCCCAGGCGCGAACGCCTGAGGAGACCGACTGGCAACGGATCGCCGCCCTCTATGACGCGCTGGCCGCGGTGGCACCGAGCCCGGTGGTAGAGCTCAACCAGGCGGTGGCGATCGGGATGGCGTTCGGACCGGCTGCCGGGCTCGAGGCGGTTGACGCCCTCCTCGGCGAGAAGGCGCTCACCGCCTATCATCTGCTCCCGGCCGTGCGGGGCGACCTCCTGGCCAAGCTGGGGCGGCACACGGAAGCGCGGGCCGAGTTCGAGCGGGCGGCGGCGCTCACCGCGAACGTGCGGGAACGCCAGCTGCTGCTCGGCCGGGCGACGACGGAGGCCGGCGCCGCACGGAAGTGACACCCCGCTTGTCCCGCCCCTCCCACCCCTGTAACCTCCATCCATGCCGCTCTGGATCCCCGTCACCGTCGCCCTGTCGCTGCTGGTCATCGCGCTCTCGTTCCTGGGGATCGCGGCCAGCATCCTGCTCACACTCCGGTCGCTCCGGGCGGAGATGGTGCCCGTGCTGAAGCTGATCCGGCGCGAAGGTGAAGGGGTGGCGGAGACCACCAAGCGGATCCGGGAATCGGTGGATGAAGGGCGGGAACGCCTGGAAGAGCGGCTCGGCGATCTTGATGCGCTCTACGAGGTGCTGTACGATGAGATGAAGGAGACGGGACTCGAGGCGGGGGTGATGATGCGCCGGCTCCGGCGTCCCGGCGGGTGGTGGGGCCGGATGCGGCGGATGATCGGGTGAGTTGTGCCGGGGGCCACAGCGGGCCCCCTTTTCACGGGCGACTTTCGCAGATCAGGTGAGATACCGGCCATGAACCCCTGGATCACGCTCTCGATCGCCGGGCTCCTCGAAGTGGGGTGGGCCGTGGGGCTCAAGTACGCCGACGGCTTCACGAAGCCGTGGCCAAGCACGCTCACGCTCGTCGCGATGGCGGCGTCGATGTGGCTGTTGTCGCTGGCTGCGCGTCACCTCCCGATCGGCACCGCCTACGCGGTCTGGACCGGGATCGGCGCCGTAGGGACCGCCCTCCTCGGGATGGCGCTCTTCGGGGAGCCGCGTACCGCCGTCCGCCTCACCTGCATCGTGCTGATCGTCGCGGGGATCGTGGGGCTCAAAGTGATCAAGTAGAAGGAAGCGCCGGGCCCAGATTAGCTTACGTGATGCGCTGGTTCGTCCTCTTCACCGTCGCCGTCCTCCTCGTGGCGCTTTTCCCCTCCGACGCCCACGCCTGGACGCCGGGGACGCACATCTATTTGGCCGAGTCGATCCTGAGCCAGGCGGGCACCCTCCCGGGTCTTGTCGGTGACCTGCTGCGCGCTTTCCCGTACGACTACCTGTACGGCTCCATCGCGGCCGACACCAG
>JANLXK010000541.1:0-3152 GCA_031365045.1 Gemmatimonadota bacterium
CCCCCCCCCCCCCCCCCCACTCCGACATCCTTGCCTAGTGCGTCACGCGCCTGTGGGCCAACGTATGTATGTAGATCGCCACGGCACGCATCTCCTCAACGGTCAGCTTGTCCTTGAACGGCTTCATGTTGGTGTCGATCCCGCGCGTGAGGATCACGACGATGGAGTCCTGGCTGATGCCGGACACGAATCCGGAGTCGCCGAGGGCACGCAGCTTCTTGTACTTGGCCGCTTCCCGCGCCGGAGGCACACCGTTGATCCCGTGGCAGGACTTGCACTCCTCCCGGTAGACGGCCTGGCCGTCGACCTGTTGCGCCGAGAGCGCACGAGCACTCCCCCCCGCCAGCACCAGTCCGACCACCAACGTCAGCATACGCTTCATCGACGAGCTCCTCTAGGAGAGGGCCGCCACTTCCGGCGGCCCGTTCGTTGCGGTCGTCCACCTCGTCAGAAATTCAGCATCATCTCGGCTGCGAGACCATGCTGCTTCGGTCCGCCGCCTTGCGGGGTATCAAGAGTGTACTCAAGTGCCAACCGCAGGTATTCGGGCAAGGTCACCGGCAAGACCCCTCCGGCCACGAAGCGCCGGTTGGCATCGTTGGAGACGTCGGTATTCTGGTCGGCGTACTCATAGCGCCCGAACAGGGTCAGCGGGGCCCCGGAGGTCTCGTGGTCGGTGCCCTTCAGGAAGGTGTAGCCACCGTAAAGGAAATACCCGAGGCCGTTGATCTTCGGGGTCGCGAAGGCACCGCCGCCGACCACCGGGAGATCGCTGTCCTTCCCGTAGACGACCGTCCCCGACACCTCACAGTTCTTGATGAACTTGTTGGCGCTCAGGCCCATCCGCCAGTAATGCGAGATCGCCGTGGGCGCGAGCAGATCCGCCCCCACCATTGTCCCGTAGTAGCCGATCCCCGTGATCCCGGAGCCCGCCTCGTCCATCAGGTACTGCTCGGTCAGGACGAAGTCCTTCTTGGTGTCCTGATCCCCCATGTCCCCCGCTCCGGTCGGATCGAAGCCGTTGAGGACCATGAGCCCGATCCGGTTCCGGCCCGTGACATAGAACGCCTCCGCGCCCAGCTGATGCGCACCGAAGGAGAACGGGATCCCCGCCGTCACGCGGTCGTCAACGGGAATGGCCTCGCTGATGCCGGTGGCGCGGTCGAATCCGGCCAGTCCCGATTCGAGGCCCCAGTGAATCTGCCCGGCGCGGAACCCACCATGATTGCGCTCGGTCCCCCAGACGCCCATGAATTGCGCCGTGAGACCGACGTCATCCGGCGCCCCCCGCTCGATCTCGAAGAACGCGCCGAAGTTCTTCCCGAACGGCCCGGCGTAGAAGATCGTCGCGTCCGGCGCACCGAACCCATTCTCCGACGCCGGCTGCCCCGCGGTCTTGGCGTAGGCGTAGCTCATCCGTCCACGGAGGGCGATGTAGTTCTGCACCTTCTCGACGCTGACGGCCTGCCCGATATCCTCCGGCATCCGATACCCGGCCCACCGGAAGCGGATGCCGGTCGCGTTGAGGCGAGGGACCGCCGGGGCGTGACAGTGACTGCAGTTCACATTGTACCGGCGAGCCCACGCCGGCAGGGCGGAGGCCTTGCTGGCCGACGCGCCACTAAGCAGTCCGACCAACAGCAGCAACGAGAGAGCCCTCATGGGGTGCCTCATGGTAAGGGAGACAGATCCGAGCGGCCTACGAAGTCATGCACGTATCCTAGAGCCGCCGGCGGTAAAGAATGAGGAACCCTTGATGAAGACTCCTTGTGGATCGGACGAAGAACTACCGCGGAGGGACGGAGGGGAAGGTATCGTGGAACTCCGCCCGGACCTCCGGCCCCGCCTTGCCCCGCAAGGATGCCAGGTACTGGGCCAACTCCTCGATCTCGGTGTGAGAGAGCGTCGGGGGGCCGAACGTCGGCATCTCGGTCGTATCCGACCGGAACCGGGTCGGCGCCTCGACGAAGCTGTGGATCCACGCGGCCGAGTGCCGCAGGCCGATATCACTGAGGTCCGGCGCCTTGTCGGAGCCCACCCCGGCGATGGCATGACAATCCGCGCACTTTTGGCTCTGGTAGAGCGCCCGCCCTGCCCGCTCGGTCGAAGAAAGCGGCCGGCCGACTTCGGTGGCGACCGCAGTGGGACCCTCCTCCCGGAGGGCCGACCCCAGCAGAAATCCGGCCCCGCCGAGGATAACGGCCAATCCCGCCATCGAGAGCGGACGGTGCAGCAAGTTCCGGGTACTCCGCCGATCGAACAGCGGCAGCGCGATCAGGGTCACCAGCAGGATCGTGGGGATCCCGACCGCGACCACGCTCTCCAGCGAACCCGGCACCAGCTTGAGCAGCTGGTAGAGCGGGAGGAAATACCACTCGGGGGTCGGCACATAGGCGGTGTCGGTCGGATTGGCCGGCGGCTCGAGCGGCGCCCCGCGGAAGTATGCGAGGAGCACGATCACGACCACCACCAGCGTGGCCACGATGATGTCCTTGCCGACGATATCCGGGTAGAACCGCGTGCCCCTCTGCTTGGTCGCCGCGTATGCCCCCCGGTAGTACTCGGGGTACGCGGGATCGTCGGTGCGGGGCGGCGCGCCTTCCTCGAGTGCCCGCGTTCGCGGGGCGATGCCCTGCTTGACCACCAGGGCGAGATGCACCGCCACGATGAGGCCGAGGGCTACCGGCAGCCACAACACGTGGAACGCGTAGAATCGGCTCAGCGTCGCCGCCCCGAGCTCACCGCCACCGCGGAGGATCGTGACCAGCGCCGAGCCGACCACCGGGGTCGTGCCCGCGATGCTCGTGCCCACCGCCGTGGCCCAATACGCCTTCTGGTCCCACGGCAGCAGATAGCCCGTGAAGCTGAATCCCATGACGAGGACGAAGAGTCCCACCCCCAGCAGCCAGTTGATCTCGCGGGGGTACTTGTACGCCCCCATCGAGAACACCCTGATCATGTGGGCCAGGATGAGGATCACCATCGCGCTGGCCGCCCAGTGGTGGATCCCGCGGAGCAGAGCGCCGCCTGCCACCTGTTGCTGGATGTACTCGATGCTGTTGTAGGCGTGATCGGGCGACGCCGAGTAGAAGGTCGCGAGCACGACGCCGGTGACGACCTGCACGATGAACACGGCGAGGGTGGCGCTGCCG
>JANLXK010000548.1:0-1633 GCA_031365045.1 Gemmatimonadota bacterium
CCGAGCAGGATCCGTGGCAGCTCCTGCCGCTCAAGTTCCCGGCCGGCACCCGCCTCGCGGGCAAGGTCCGGAACCTGACCAGCTTCGGCGCCTTCGTCGAGATCGAGCCGGGTATCGACGGCCTGATCCACATCTCCGACATGTCCTGGACCAAGCGCGTCCAGCACCCGTCGGAGATGTGGATCAGACCGTCGATGCCCGGCTCGATCTCGACGAAGGCGCCGAAGCTCGTCAGGTTCCGGACCTTGCCCGCGAGGCGGGTGCCGGCCGGGAACTTGAGCGGCAGGAGCTGCCACGGATCCTGCTCGGTCTGCTTCATGCCGAGGGAGATCTTCTCCTCGGACTCGTCGACCTTGAGCACGACGGCGTCGATGGTCTCGCCGATCGAGACGATCTTGCTCGGGTGCCGGACGTTGCGGGTCCAGCTCATCTCGGAGATGTGCACCAGGCCTTCGATGCCCGGCTCGAGCTCCACGAACGCGCCGTAGTTGGTGATCGAGACCACCTTGCCCTGCACGCGGGTGCCCACCGGGTACTTCTCGGCGATGTTCTGCCACGGGTAGGTCATCAGCTGCTTCATGCCGAGCGAGATGCGCTCCCGCTGCCAGTCGATGTCCAGGACCTTGACCTCGATCTCGCCGCCGATGGTGACCACCTCGGTGGGGTGCTGCACGCGGCCGTACGACATGTCGGTGATGTGGAGCAGGCCGTCCACACCGCCGAGGTCGATGAACGCCCCGAAGTCGGTGATGTTCTTGACGATGCCCTTCCGGGTCTGGCCGACCGAGAGCTCCTTCATCAGGTGCTCGCGCTTGCTGGCGCGCTCGGTCTCCAGGATCACCCGGCGGCTGACGACGATGTTGCGGCGCCGCTTGTTGAGCTTGATGATCTTGAACTCGAACGACTGCCCGAGCAGCTCGTCGATGTTCGGCACCCGGCGGAGCGCGATCTGCGACCCCGGCAGGAACGCGTCGACGCCCATCAGGTTCACGACCACGCCGCCCTTGATCTTCTTGGTCAGGATGCCCTGCACCGGCTGGTCGCTCTCGTGCGCCACGCGGATCTTTTCCCACACCCGCATGAAGTCGGCCTTCTTCTTCGACAGCACGACGGCGCCCTCGGCGTCCTCGAGGTGCTCGAGGAAGACCTCGACCTCATCGCCGACCTGGGGGATCTCCTTGAACTCGTCGAGGGAGACCGATCCTTCGGACTTGAAGCCGACATCGAGGATCACGGCCCCTTCGGTGACGCGCAGGACCTTGGACTTGACGATCTCGCCCTCGGCGATCGACTGCATGGTGCCCTCGTACATCGAGAGCATCTGCTCGTACTCGGAGTCGCTGTAGTCCTCGTCATAGAGGTCGTCGCGGACCCGGAGGCCGGTGGGCGAAGCGTACTTGTCTTTGCCGGAAGTGAGCGTGGTGTTGAGCATGTGCGGAAGCGCCCCGGGATGATTCTGACCGCGAGGGCGACGCGGGCTACGGTGAAGGGCTCCCAAAGCGGCCGAAGTGCCGGTCGGGAGCCCACAATTATGTGCTGGTGGACCGCTGATTTCAAGGTCCCGCCTCACCCCCCTGCCCCCTCTCCGCGTATGCGGAGAGGGGGTCAGGGGGTGAGGTTCCGCTCCCTCGCC
>JANLXK010000556.1:0-2950 GCA_031365045.1 Gemmatimonadota bacterium
GATCGGGCCAGCTCGGCGACGGCACGTCGACCGACCGGGATCATCCGGTCGCAGTGGTGGTGGCGCAGTAGGGGCGCACGGACGTACAGCCGCACGGTCGGACAGCATGAACGAACAGAGACCCTGCCGAACCATCGGCCGGGACTCTGTAACTTCCCGTGCGCCTGTGCGCCCGTGCGCCCGTGCGACCTACATGTGCCCGATCATCGCCGTCGCGAACTCGGAGCACTTCACTTCTTTCGCCCCTTCCATCAGCCGCGCGAAGTCGTAGGTCACCGTCTTCTGCGCGATGGTCTTTTCCAGCGACCGGAGGATCAAGTCGGCCGCCTCGTTCCAGCCGAGGTGGCGGAACATCATCTCGCCGGAGAGGATCACCGAGCCGGGGTTCACCTTGTCCTGGCCGGCATACTTCGGGGCCGTGCCGTGGGTGGCCTCGAAGATCGCGTGGCCCGACATGTAGTTGATGTTCCCCCCCGGCGCGATCCCGATCCCGCCCACCTGCGCCGCCAGCGCGTCGGAGATGTAGTCGCCGTTCAGGTTGAGCGTCGCGATGACGCCGTACTCCTTGGGGCGGGTCAGGATCTGCTGCAGGAAGTTGTCGGCGATCACGTCCTTGATCACGATCCCGTTCGGCAGTTTGCACCACGGCCCGCCGTCGATCTCCACCGCGCCGAACTCCTGCTTGGCCAGCTCGTAGCCCCAGTCACGGAAGCCCCCCTCCGTGAACTTCATGATGTTCCCCTTGTGCACCAGCGTCACGCTGTCGCGCTTGAGCCGGGTGGCTTGCTCGATCGCGGCCCGGATGAGGCGCTGGCTCCCTTCCTTCGAGACGGGCTTGATCCCGAAGGCGCTGGTGGCGGGGAACCGGATGTTCTTGACCTTCATCGGGCCGGTCAAGAAATCAAGCAGCTGCTTGGCCTCGGGGCTCCCGCTCTTGAACTCGATCCCGGCGTAGATGTCCTCCGTGTTCTCGCGGAAGATCACCATGTTCACGTCTTCGGGGCGCTTCACGGGGGAGGGGACCCCGGTGAACCACTGCACCGGACGGACGCAGGCGTAGAGGTCGAGCATCTGGCGGAGTGCCACGTTGAGCGACCGGATCCCCCCGCCCACCGGGGTGGTGAGCGGACCCTTGATCGCCACGAGGTGATGCTGGATCGCCGCGATGGTGTCGTCCGGCAGCCAATTGTCGAACTTGGTCTTCGCCTTCTCGCCGGCAAAGACCTCGAACCAGGTGATCGACTTCTTGCCGCCATACGCCTTCTGCACCGTCGCATCGAACACCCGCTGGGAGGCCTTCCAGATGTCGGGGCCCGTCCCGTCCCCTTCGATGAACGGGATGATCGGGCGGTCGGGGACCTGGAGCTTCCCCCCCTGCATCACGATGGTCTCGCCGGCGGTCGGCGCCTTCAGGTCGGTGTACTGGGGCGCGGGGCTCATGGGATCCACGGGTCGGTAACGTTCGGGAGGGCCCAACAGCAGGGCCGGGTCGCGCGAAGAAGCTAACGCGGCGTGTCAGCGCCGACTAGATTCCGGCCTCGTTCACCCCTCTTGGGAGTTCCCTGCATGTCGTTCGCCACGCTCCGCTTGGCGCTCGTTCCGGTCGCCGCCGCCCTTGGGTTCAGCGCGGTGGACCCGCGGCCGTACGCGCTCGATCCCACGCAGAGCGAGATCACCTTCCTCGCCGTCTCGCGCCTCGACGATGCCCACGGCTCCTTCGGCGCCTTCACCGCCGATGTCGCCTTCGATCCCGATACCGTCGCCAACTCCACCGTCCGGATCGTCATCCAGCCGGCGAGCATCACCACGGGGATCGACCGCCGCGACGATCACCTGCGGAGCTGCAGCTTCTTCTGCGTCGATTCGTTCCCGCAGATCCTCTTTCAGTCGCAGAAGGTCACTCGGGTGGGACCCGACCGCTACAACGTCGGTGGCACGCTGACGATCCGTGGGATCACCAGGCCCGTGACCATTCCCACGCGGATGATCTCCATTGAGGGGACCTCGGCCAAGTTCAACGGTGAGTTCGACATGGATCGCCGGGACTTCGGCCTCGGCTACAGCTCGGTGATGAACCCGATCAAGGACACCGTGCACGTGGTGTTCAACTTCGCGCTCCACGACGCCGCCCCCCAGCCGCGAGCGCAGTGACCGACACCCCGCTCTGGACCCCGAGCGCCGTCGACCGCGCCCAAGCCGAACTCACCCGGTTCCGGGCGCGGCTCCGCGTACGCCACCCGGAGGCGGGGGACCTTTCCACGTACGCCGCACTCCATCGTTGGTCGATCGATCATCCCGAGCTCTTCTGGGCCGAGCTCTGGCGGTTCTGCGGCGTGATCGCCGACGAGCGGCCCGGCAGGGAGCCGTGGGACCGCGTGCTCGTGGGGGGAGACCGGATGGCACCGCCTGCGCCCGGAGTCGGCCCGCGGTGGTTCGACGGCGCGCGGCTCAATTTCGCCGAACATCTCCTCCGCCGGCGGGACGATGCCGAGGCGATCGTCAGCTGGGATGAACGGGGGCGCCGGCGCGCGCTGTCATTCGCAGAGCTGCACGCCGAGGTCGGCAGGATCGCGGGTGCGCTCCGGAAGACCGGGGTCGTCGCCGGCGATCGCGTCGCGGGATTCCTCCCCAATGCTCCCGAGGCGATCATCGCGATGCTCGCCACCGCGTCGCTCGGCGCCATCTGGTCGAGCTGCTCCCCCGATTTCGGTGCCAAAGGCGTCCTCGACCGGTTCGGGCAGATCCGTCCCAAGGTCCTCTTCGCCTGCGACGGCTATCGCTACGCCGGCAAGCGGATCGACCTCCGCGACCGGGTGCGCGAGGTGGCCGACTCGCTCCCCGACCTCCGCGCCGTCGTCGGCGTTCCCTGGCTCGAGGAGCGTCCCGATTGGTCCGCCGTGCCGCGTGCGGGCTCCTGGACCGACTTCGCGGCGCGCGGGGCGGGGGAGCC
>JANLXK010000565.1:0-3555 GCA_031365045.1 Gemmatimonadota bacterium
TGGCCGAACCCGCCGTCTTCGGCGCGATGATGGTGGCCCAGGGCGACGCCGACGCGCTCGTCGCGGGCGAGAACCAGTACTACGGCGACGCCATTCGGCCGGGGCTCGAGGTGGTCGGCGTCATCCCGGGCGGCGCGGTCGCCGGGATCTATATGATGATCATCGGCGACAAGACCTTCTTCTTCGCCGACTGCACGGTCAACATCGACCCCACCGCGGAGCGGCTGGCCGAGATCGCGGTGGCCACGGCCAGCGCGGTGCGGCACTTCGGGATCGAGCCCCGGGTGGCGATGCTGTCGTTCTCCAACTTCGGCTCGGTGCGGCACCCCAAGTCGGAGAAGGTGGCGAAGGCGGTGAAGTTGCTGCAGGAGCGCCACCCCGAGCTGCCGGTGGACGGGGAGATGCAGGCGGACACCGCCGTGGTCGAGTCGATCCTGACGGGTTCCTACCCCTTCAGCCGCTTGCAGGGACCCGCCAATGTGCTCATTTTCCCCGACCTTGATGCGGCCAACATCTGTTACAAACTATTGGCCCGGCTGGGAGGGGCGCAGGCGATCGGCCCCATCCTGGTAGGGTTGGCCGCTCCCATCCACGTGCTCCAGCGTGGCTCGGATGTGGACGACATCGTGAACATGGCGGTCATCGCGGCCGTGGATGCGCAGGAGCGCTCCCGGCGCCCGCAGGCCCGCTTGCCGTTGACCTGAACGGGGCACGCGCCCCCCGAGGACCAGATGAGCTCGACCAAGACGGCTCCCGAGGCCGTGTCCCTTCCCGACGCCGGACTCCAGCCGGTCCGCGTGCATGCCAACTTGAGCGCGGCGCAGCTGATGGAGCACGCCATCCGGCGAGGCGAGGGGCACCTCACCAACGCCGGCGCCTTCACGGCCGTGACCACGCCCCACACCGGCCGCTCGCCCAACGACAAGTTCGTGGTCGAGGAGCCGTCGTGCAGCGCCGAGATCTGGTGGGAGAAGAACGGCAAGGGGAAGGAGGCGGGGTTCGAGAAGCTGCTGCAGTCGGTCCGGGCGCATCTCGACGCGCAGGAGGTCTTCGTCCAGGACCTCTGGGCCGGGGCCGACCCGAAACACCGCCTGAGCGTCCGGTTCGTCACGCCCAACGCGTGGCAGGCCAACTTCGTGCGGAACATGTTCATCCGCCCGTCGCCCGAGGCGCTGGGGAGCTTCCAGCCCGGCTTCACCGTGCTCCACGCCCCCGAGCTCCAGGCCGATCCCGCCATCCACGGCACCCGGACCGGCACCTTCGTGATGTTGCACTTCGCGAAGCGGCTCGTCCTCATCGGCGGTACCCGCTACGCGGGCGAACTCAAGAAGAGCATCTTCACCGTCCTCAACTATCTCCTCCCCAGGCAGGGCGTCTTCCCGATGCACTGCTCCGCCAACATCGGCCCCGACGAAGACACCGCGATCTTCTTCGGGCTCTCGGGCACGGGGAAGACCACCCTCAGCGCCGACCCGACCCGCCGCCTCATCGGCGACGACGAGCACGGCTGGGGCGAGAAGGGCGTGTTCAACTTCGAGGGGGGCTGCTACGCGAAGGTGATCCGTCTCTCGGCCGAAGGCGAACCCGAGATCTGGGCCGCCAGCCAGCGGTTCGGCACCATCCTCGAGAACGTGGTCCTCGACCCGATCTCGCGGAAGCCCGACTTCGACGACCAGAGCCTGACCGAGAACACCCGGGCGAGCTACCCGATCGAGTTCATCCCGAACCACGAATCGACCGGGATGGGGGGACACCCCAAGAACGTCATCTTCCTGACCGCCGACGCGTACGGGGTGCTCCCACCCATCGCGCGGCTCACGGCCGAGCAGGCGATGTACCAGTTCATCTCGGGGTACACCGCCAAAGTGGCCGGGACCGAGCGGGGCGTGACCGAACCGTCGGCCACGTTAAGCGCCTGCTTCGGGGCACCGTTCCTCCCGCTCCATCCGGGTGTCTACGCCAAGATGCTGGGCGAGAAGCTCGCCAGGCACGGCGCCACGGTGTGGCTGGTGAACACCGGCTGGACCGGCGGGGCCTACGGCGTGGGCCACCGGATGAAGCTCTCCTACACCCGCGCGATGGTGCGGGCGGCGCTCGCCGGGAAGCTCGACAAGGCGCAATACCGGAAGGACCCGATCTTTGGATTCGATGTCCCGACCAGCGTGCCGGATGTCCCGCCGACCGTGCTCGACCCGCGCGGCACGTGGGAGGACCCCAAGAAGTACGACGCGCAAGCGAAGAAGCTGGCCGGCATGTTCGTGGAGAACTTCGCCAAGTATGCCGAGGGCGTGGATGCCAAGGTGAAGGGGGCGGCACCGGTCGCCTGACGTGAAGCCCGATTTCGACGTCATCCGCGACCCGCTCTGGGACAACATCCGGCTCGACCGCCCCTTCGCGGCGCTGGTCGACACGCCGACGGTGCAGCGGCTCCGCTACGTCCGGCAGCTGGGACACGCGTTCCTCGTTTATCCGGGAGCCACCCATAGCCGGTTCGAGCACGCCCTCGGCACCTTCCACCTCTGCCGCACGGCGCTCGCGGCGCTGGAGGAGCGGGGGGAGCTCGACGAGATCTCCGACGACGACCACCTGGCGGTCCGCGCGGCGGCCCTGCTGCACGATATCGGGCACTACCCCTTCAGTCATGCGCTCGAGGAGGCCGGTTTCCCCCACCACGAGGGGCTCGGCGTCCGTCGGCTCGACGAGGACGAGCTCGGCAAGGCGCTCACGGCGATGGGCGGCCGGAGCTTCCACCGGAATGTCGGCGCGATGATCCAGGGGAAGAGCAGCTCGCCGCTCGGGGGATTGATCAGCGGCTCGCTCGACCTCGACAAGATCGACTACCTGAGCCGGGATGCGCGGAACTGCGGGGTGCCCTATGGCACCGTCGACGTGAACCGACTCCTGGCCGCGCTCACCATCGTCAAGCTCGACGGCAAACTGCAGATCGGGGTGCACGAGAAAGGGGTGAGCGCGCTCGA
Organism: Gemmatimonadota bacterium; assembly: GCA_031365045.1. Classification (GTDB taxonomy): domain Bacteria; phylum Gemmatimonadota; class Gemmatimonadetes; order Gemmatimonadales; family GWC2-71-9; genus CAMLHU01. The sequence continues at coordinate 2,979 of JANLXK010000565.1, forward strand.
GTCGCTCCTCTTCGCCAAGTACCAGATGTACCGCAACGTCTACTGGCATCACGCGGTAAGGAGCGCCACCTGCATGTTCAAGCGCGCCGTCAGGGCCGCGGTGGCCAAGGGGGAGCTCACCCCGTCGGACGTCGCGGTCGGCACCGACGCGACGCTCTCGGTCGCGCTGATGGACGACGACCCCACCGGGCTGGGACGCGCGGTGCATGAACGCCGGCTCCACAAGCGGGCGCTCGACATCTCGGCGATGGAGGTCCCGCGCGAATGCCAGCGCTGGGTGCACGAATCGCCCCAGGTGCTCGAACGGGTGGAGGACCAGGTGGCCAAGGAGGTCGGCCTCCCCCCCAACGCGCTCCTGATCGACTATCCGAGCCGGGACTCGATGCTGTCCGTCGACCTGCCGCTCCGCACCCGGAGCGGGAAGATCGAACGCCTCACCGACAGCGGGCGCGCCGGCAGCCTCGGGCTCCCGCGAGTCGCCGATGAGCTCTATCGCACCGCCCGGCGGTTCCGGGTCTTCACCGCGGGACGGGCGGGCCGAGGGCTGGACCGGATCCTCCACACCGCGACGCTGCCG
>JANLXK010000029.1:0-2598 GCA_031365045.1 Gemmatimonadota bacterium
CCCCAGACCACCTTGACCGGAAGGAGGAGGTGGTTCTCAAAGGTGACCGTCGGGTAGAGGTAGAAGTACCCACCGACCCCGCCGGCGACCATCACGAGCAGCGTGAACGCTGCCACAACGCCGGGCCACTTCTTCGAACCACGCGGGGCTGCGGCCACCCGCTCTCCGCTCGACGGCATCGCGACGGTCTTCTCTTCACCCCGCACCCGGGCGGCGACCTCGGTGGCCTTCTCCACCGTCTGCGGCCCCGACGCGCGCCCCACGGCCAGGGCCTTGAGCACCTCATCCGCCGTGGCGTAGCGGTCGTCCGCCTTCTTGGCGAGGCACTTCACGATCACATTCGAGAGCCAGCGCGGGAGCGCCGCGTTCCGGTCCACCGGCGCGGGGATCGGATCGGCGAGGTGCTTTCCCACGATCTCCTGGCTCGAGTCCCCCTCATAGGGCGGCACACCCGTGACCATCTGGAAGAGCATCGCGCCGAAAGCGTAGATGTCAGTGCGCCGGTCGAGGTTCCCCTGCCCCAGCGCCTGCTCGGGGCTCATGTAGTGGGGCGTGCCGACGACGAATCCCTGCTGCGTGTGCTGCGGCGCACCCGAGTCCATCAGCTTGGCGATCCCGAAATCCACCAGGAGCACCCGACCGGTCCCCTTCTCGAGGAGGACGTTGTCGGGCTTGATGTCGCGATGGATCAACCCGGCGTCGTGCGCGTGTTGGAGCGCCTGGAGGATCGGCCGCGCGATGGCGAGCGCTTCGTTGGCCGAGAGCGCGCCCTGGCGGCGGAGGAGCTGGGCCAGCGACTCCCCTTCCACGACCGGCATCACGTAGAACGCCAGGCCCTCCCCTTCGCCGATGAAGTGGATGGGGAGGATGTTGGGATGATTGAGGCGCGCGAGGACGCGCGCTTCCTGCTTGAACCGGGAGAGCATCCCGCTGGTCCAGGCCACGTCGGGGCGGAGCACCTTGGCGGCGAGGCGCCGGTGCAGATCGGTGTCCCACAGCTCATACACCTCGGCGAAGCCCCCGCTCCCGAGCAGCCCCTTCACCTCGTAGGTGGGGCCGAGCGCCGCGGCGAGCCGCGTCGTCATCGGCACCTCCTGCTGGGCCGCGGCGCGCTGGGCGCTCAGCACCGTCGGCCCCTGGGAACCGCACTTGGGGCAGTAGACGGCGGTGGGTGGGAACTCATTGCCGCACTGGGGACAGCGAACCTCGGTCACGACCGACTCCGAATCGACATGCCTCGAATGTACACAACGGGGCGAACGTCCGCCTTCCGGCCGCTGGAGAGAGGGGGCCGCGAAAGCGCAAAACAGCGAAAGCGCGCTTCGATCGGGGATGCCGGCGCCCCGGCACCAACCAAGTCCATAAAGTCTGTTGGGTGCTTGAGGCGGGCACCCCGGCAAGGAGAAGTGCTTTCGCCCTTTCGCAGTTTCGCAGCCCCCTGCCGGCCACTCGGCGGCGTTCCGCCTCCCAGCCTGCAGTGAGAGAGGGCTGCGAAAGCGCAAAACAGCGAAATCGCGCTTCGATCCGGGATGCCGGCGCCCCACCACCAACAAAATCCATGGAGTTTCTTGGGTGCTCGATGCCGACGCCCCTGCAAGGAGAAGTGCTTTCGCCCTTTCGCGTTTTCGCTGCCACCTGCTGGCCATGCCGAAATGAGGGCGCTTTCACACTCAACCGACGGGCAACGCGGCGGTCTGCCTGCCGGCGCACTATCTTTCAGGTTCGTAACCGTCGTGTCCGCGGCACCCCGCCGCGTCACCCATAGAGCAGGATGAAGAGGCACTTATGACCGCGACCGTCCCTCCCAAGCCCAAGCGGATGTCCCAGCCGCACCTCAACGCCCCCGTCGCCACCGAGGCCGAGGCGCGGGAAGTGGCCGAGGCGGCGCGCGAGACCAAGTGGGAGCAGCCGAGCTTCGTCCGTCAGCTCTTCGAGGGGAACTTCAAGCTCGACCTGATCCACCCCTTCCCCGAGCCGACCGCGGCCGACCTCGCCAAGGCGAAGCCGTTCCTCGAGAAGCTCGAGAAGTTCATGCGGGAGGAGGTCGACGGCGACCTGATCGACCGCGAAGGGAAGATCCCCCAGAAGGTGATCGACGGGCTCAAGGCGATGGGCGCCTTCGGGATCAAGATCTCCGAGGAGTACGGCGGGCTGGGGCTCTCCCAGACGATGTACACCAAGGCGATCGGCCTGGTGACGAGCATGGACGGCAGCGTCACCGCCCTCCTCTCGGCCGCCCAGTCGATCGGGGTGCCCCAGCCGCTCAAGATCTTCGGGACTCCGGAGCAGAAGAAGAAGTACCTCCCGCGGCTCGCCAAGGGGGCCATCAGCGCCTTCGCGCTGACCGAGAACAACGTCGGCTCCGACCCGGCGGCGGTGAGCACCCACGCGGAGCTCTCCCCCGACGGGACGCACCTCGTCTACGTCGGGAACGGCGGCACGCAGCTCTTCGTCCGCGCGCTCGACGGGCTCGAACCGGTGGCGATCGCCAGTGGCGGCGCGGTGCGGGGGCCACTCGTCTCGCCGGATGGTCAGTGGGTCGGCTTCATCGACGGCTTCCTGCTTCGGAAGGTCGCTATCACGGGCGGCCCGCCGATC
>JANLXK010000386.1:0-15344 GCA_031365045.1 Gemmatimonadota bacterium
TCGGGTGCAGGAAGCGGTCGGCCGTCCGTTCACCCTCCCGGAGGGTGGCTACCACGGGCTCTACATGCAGGAGGCGGCGCAGCAGCTCCTCGCCGCCGAGGGGAAGGGAGTGGCCGACCTGCCCGAGGCCGAAGGGATCGCGCGCTGCCGCGCGGCCGCGCTCAAGCTGATGCGCGCGGACCAGGACGGTGATCTTGCGACCTTCGGGGTGCGCTTCGCCGTGATGTCGAGCGAACAGGCGGTGCGAGACGCCGGCAAGGTCGAAGCGACGCTCAAGCTCCTGGCCGCGCAGGGGCTGACCTTCGAGGAGGACGGCGCGTTGTGGCTCCGGACGAGCGCGTACGGCGATGACAAGGACCGGGTCCTCCGGAAGAGCGATGGATCGCTGACCTACTTCGTCCCCGATATCGCCTACCACATCGACAAGCACGAGCGCGGCTTCGACCGCGCGATCGACCTCTGGGGTGCCGACCACCATGGGTACGTGCCGCGGATGCGCGGCGCGATGCTGGCGCTGGGCTACGGTCCCGATTTCTTCGAGGCCGAGATCGTCCAGCTGGTGAAGGTGGTGCGGGGCGGGGAGGAGGTGCGCATGTCCAAGCGGAGCGGGGAGTTCGTCACCCTGCGCGACCTCGTCGAGTGGGCCGGGGTCGACGCCGCACGCTACTTCTTCCTGATGCGCCGGGGCGACAGCCCGTTCACCTTCGACCTCGACCTGGCGCGGAGCCAGACCGACGAGAACCCGGTCTTCTACGTCCAGATGGCGCACGCGCGCCTCACCGGTCTCTTCCGCGTGGCGGGCCGCGAAGTCGACTCGGCCGAGCCGGCCGAGGCCACGCTCGAGGGGCTGCCCGCACCGCAGGACCAGGAATTGCTGAAGAAGCTGATCGTCTTCCCCGATATAGTCGCCGGCGCCGCGCGGGCCCGTGAGCCGCATCGGGTCACTGGCTACCTGGAAGAGCTGTCCCGCGTGGCGCACGGGTGGTACCATCACTGCCGGGTCCTCGGCGAACCGCCTATCGTGGAGCGGTCCCGCCTAGTCCTTGCCCGGGCGGCGCGCCAGGTGCTGGCCAACGGCCTCGCGCTGCTCGGCCTCTCCGCTCCCGACCGGATGTAAGATGCCGCTCCTCGTCGTCGGTTCCGTCGCACTCGACTCGATCCAGACCCCCTTCGGCGGGACCGCCGATGCGCTGGGCGGGTCGGCCGTCTTCTTCTCGGTCGCGGCCGCGGTGCTCTCGAAGGTGAAGGTGGTGGGTGTGATCGGGAGCGACTACCCCGTCGCCCAGCTGGAAGCCTTGGCCCCGCGCGGCATCGACTGGAGCGGGGTCGAGCGCGCCGAAGGAGAGAGCTTCCGCTGGAAGGGGAAGTACTCCTATGACTTGCAGAGCCGGGAGACCCTCGAGACCCGGCTCGGCGTTTTCGCCCATTTCCAGCCGAAGCTTCCCGCCACCTTCCGCTCGGCGGAGTTCCTCTTCCTCGGCAACATCGATCCGGAACTACAGCTCGGCGTGCTGAGCCAGATCACGGCGCCCAAGCTGGTCGTCTGCGATACGATGAACTACTGGATCCAGTCCAAGAAGGACGTCCTGCTCCAGTTGCTGCGTGCGGTGGACATCCTGATGGTCAACGACTCCGAGGCGCGCGAGCTCTCGGGGGACTGGAACATCCACCGGGCCGGACGCTGGATCCTGAGCAAGGGCCCCAAGCGGGTCGTGATCAAGCAGGGCGAGTATGGCGCGCTCATGATGGACGCGAAGGGCACCTTCTGGGTCCCCGCCTTCCCGCTGGAGGAGGTCTTCGATCCGACGGGCGCGGGCGACGCATTCGCGGGGGGCTTCATGGGATATCTCGCGCGCACCAAGGATCTTTCGGACGAGAACCTGCGGGTCGCGATGCTCTACGGGTCGGCGATGGGGGGCTTTGCGGTCGAGAAGTTCGGCATCGGCGGGTTCGACGGCGTCACGCTGGCAGATGTGAACGGCCGAGTGCAGGGGATCAAGCGCCTGATGCACGTCACCCTCCCGGAGTCGATCGCGTGACCGATCGCCAGTACGCCGCCGCCGGCGTGGACCTCGCCGCCGCGGATGACGCCAAGGCCCGCATCAGCAAGCTGGTCGCCTCGACCCGCACGGCGCTGTCGGTCGGCGAGGTGGGCTCTTTCGGCGGGATGCTCCGCGTCCCCGCGGGGATGAAGAAGCCGGTGCTGGTGATGAGCACCGACGGGGTCGGTACGAAGGTCCTGGTGGCGGTGCAAGCGGGAAAGCTCGACACCGTGGGCGAGTGCCTGGTGAACCACTCGGTCAACGACATCCTCGTTCACGGCGCACGGCCGATCGCCTTCCAGGACTACGTGGCCGGGGCGTCGCTCGATGCCGCGATGATGGCGAGCATCGTCGAAGGGGTGGCGCGGGCCTGCCGAACGCACCAGATGGCGCTCACCGGCGGTGAGACTGCCGCGATGCCGGGGCTCTACCAGCACGGGCACTTCGACCTGGCCGGCACGATCGTCGGCGTGGTGGAAGAGGACGAGGCGCTCCACGGGGATCGGATCGTCCCGGGCGACGTCCTCCTGGGCTATGCTTCCACAGGGCTTCATACCAATGGGTATACCCTTGCGCGGCGCGTCATTTTCGACATCTTGAAGCTGCAAGTCGATGCCCCGCTTGGAGATACGGGCCAGACGGTGGCTGGGTCACTGCTGGCGGTGCACCGGAGCTACGCCAGCGCGGTGATGCCCGTCATCTCCAAGATCCACGGAATTGCCCATATCACAGGGGGGGGTATCCCGGGCAACCTGGTCCGGGTCCTCCCCGAAGAGTGTGAGGCGGTGGTAGACTCCAAGGGCTGGGAGTGGCCCCCCTTGTTCCGGCTGTTGCAGGAGGGCGGGAAGGTATCGACCGAGGAGATGCGGGACGTCTTCAACCTCGGGATCGGCCTGATCGCCGTGTTACCCGCGAAAGAAGTGGACGCGGTCCGTTCGGCCGCCCGGGCAGCAGGTGTCGAGACGTGGGTCCTCGGCGAGGTCCGCCGGAGCGCCCGAACGGTACGATTCACCCCCTGAACCAGGAGCACCGATGCGAGTCCACGGTCTGATCCTCTCTCTTGCCTTGCTGGCCGCTCCGGCGGTCGCCTCGGCCCAGGACAACAGCGAGTGCCTGGGCCAGAGCTTCAGCGCGTATCCTCAGGCCAAGAACCTCTGCAACGTCGCGGTCGATGCGACGCACTATTTCCACCCGCAGCTCGGCCTCGCGATCTCGGGCGGCAACCCGGTGGTCGGGTCGTTCCGGCCGCTCGGTGGCCTTGGCCACCTCTTCATCGGGATCCGCGCCACGGCGTTCAAGACCGCCACGCCCGACCTGAGCTCCAATGGCAGCAGCACCACCGTGCCGGCCGGGGATTCCGTCCCCCTCGGTGCCCCGACGCTCGATGCCGGCATCGGCCTCTTCCGCGGGCTGTCGCACGGTCTGCTCGCCGTCGACCTCCTCGGCAGCGTCGTGGCCCTCCCGAACGACGTGCAGGATCTGAATGTGGATCCGAATGCCAGCAAGATGGGCAATTTCTCGTACAAGATCGGGTACGGCGCGCGGATCGGCATCCTCCGTGGCACCTTCCCGATACCGTCCGTCACGGCGTCATGGATGCATCGGGAGATCCCGACCGTCCGCTTCGGGACGGTCGACCCATCGGGTGCGGGTAACAACTACAGCTACCAGATCGGGCTCACGGCCACCAACATGCGCCTGATGGCCGGCTGGCACCTCCTCTTCTTCGATATCGGCGGCGGTATCGGCCGCGATAAGTACACGGGCAATGCGGAGATCCAGTTCCTGAATCCTGATCCGCTCGACAATACGGTCAAGACCATCCCGATCGCGCTCGATGTGAGCCGCTCCACCATCTTCGCCGACATCGGGATGAACCTTCTGTTCCTGAAGGTCGGGGCCGAGATCGGGAAGCAGATGAACAACGATCTGAGCACGGCGTCCACCTTCACGGGGATCGACGTGAAGCAGGGGAAGACCTACGCGTCCGCGACCGTCCGGCTGCAGTTCTGATGGCGTGACCGAACAGGAAGCGATGCAGCACGCCCTCAGCCTCGCCACGCGGGGCTGGGGGCGTGTGTCTCCCAACCCCCTCGTGGGCGCGGTGCTGCTCCAGGAGGGGGCGATCGTGGGGGAAGGGTGGCACGCCGAGTACGGCGGGCCCCACGCCGAGCGGGTGGCGCTCGATCAGGCGGGCCCCCGCGCGCGGGGGGCGACCGCCGTGGTCACCCTCGAACCCTGTGCCCACCAGGGGAAGCAGCCTCCTTGCGCCCCGGCGCTGATCAGCGCCGGGGTGCGGCGCGTGGTGGCCGCCGCCGCCGATCCGAACCCGGCGGCCCGGGGAGGGGAAGCGCTCCTCCGTGCAGCCGGGGTCGAATACCAGGAGGGGATGCTGGGGGCCGAGGCGCGGGGGTTGAACGCGCCCTTTTTCCATCAATTCGCGCACGGGGATCGCCCCTGGGTGGCGCTCAAGCTGGCGACCTCGACCGATGACGCCATCGCCCGCGCCGACCGTCGGCGCCGGCAGCTGAGCGGCCCGGAGGCGCAGCAGTGGGTCCACTGGCTCCGGGCCGGATTCGACGCGATCGGGGTCGGCGCGGCCACCGCGATGATCGACGATCCTTCCCTGACCGTCCGCGGAGCGATCGTGCCCCGTGTGGCGCCCCGGCGGGTGGTCTTCTGGGGGAGCGCCCCGCGGAGCACGGGTCTCAAGCTCCTCACCGATGGTGGGCCGCCGACGATCATCGTGGATGGCCACGATCTCCCCGAAGCGCTGCGACACCTGCGTCGGGAGGGGAACATCGGGTCGTTATTGGTGGAAGGAGGGGGCCGGTTGGCGGCGGCGCTGGTGAGCGCGGGGCTGGTCGATCGGTTCTATTGGATCCGGACTCCGCACCGCCTCGGAGCGGAGGCCGTACCCGCCTTTCCGGGGCTCAGCGGGGCCCCTGAACAGCTCCCCGGCCGATGGGTCGAGACCGAGCGTAAGTCGCTCGGAGAGGATACCTTACACGTCATGGAGCGGGTCTGATGTTCACCGGGATCATCACCGCGGTCGGCAGGGTGGAACGGGTGGAGCCGGTGGCGGGGGGAACGACCCTGCGGATCGCGGCACCATACCAGGATCTGGCGCTGGGAGAGAGTATCTCGGTGGATGGCGCCTGCCTCACGGTCGAGCACTTCGGTCCGGGGTGGTTCTCGGTCCACATCGTGGCGACCTCGCTCGAACGGACGGCGTTCGGTGCTTTCGCCGCGGGACGGAAGGTGAACCTGGAGCGCGCGCTCGCCGTCGGGGGCCGTCTGGGCGGACATCTGGTGTCGGGGCACGTCGACGGGGTGGGGCGGGTGACGGCGAGCCGGGCGGCCTCCGACGCGTGGCTGATCGACCTCTCGCTCCCCGAAGTGGTGGCGCAGGTGACCATTCCGCTCGGCTCCATCACGGTGAACGGTGTGAGCCTGACCGTGAACGCACTCCCGACGCCGGAGTGCTGCCAGGTCTCCCTGATCCCGCACACGCGGGGAGCGACGACCCTCGGCGAGCTCAAGGTCGGCGACCCGGTGCACCTCGAAGGGGACATGGTCGGGAAGTACGTGCGGCAATTCACGCAGGCATGGCAGGGAGTGCGGAGCACCTAGCGCCTAGCGAGAGGCGTCTGGAGTTCCGCACATCGAGTCGGGATCATCGCGTAGTCTCGCTAGGCGCTCCTCGCCAGGCGCGCTTTGGAGAATAGAGAAGCCAGCATGCACTTCGGAACGATCGAGCAGGCCATCGACGACCTGCGCAACGGCAAGATCATCGTCGTGGCCGACGACCAGGACCGTGAGAACGAGGGCGACCTCGTCTGCGCGGCCGAACTCGTCACGCCCGAGATGGTCAACTTCATGGCCACCCACGGGCGCGGCCTCATCTGCCTGGCGCTCACCAGCGAGCGGTGCGACCAGCTGGGTCTGGTACCGATGGCGGAACAGAACACCGAGTCCCTCGGCACCGCCTTCACCGTGAGCGTCGATGCCGACAAGCGCTTCGGTGTGGCGACCGGCATCTCGGCCAGCGACCGCGCCACCACGATCCACGTGGCCATCAACGCGACGAGCCGTCCGGAAGACCTTCGGCGTCCCGGCCACATCTTCCCGCTCCGCGCCCGGGACGGCGGGGTGCTGCAGCGGGTCGGCCACACCGAGGCGGCGGTGGACCTCGCGCGACTCGCGGGGCTCAACCCGGCCGGCGTCATCTGTGAGATCCTGGCCGAGGACGGCACGATGGCCCGGCGGGAGGAGCTCCACCGCTTTGCCGAGCGGCACGTGCTCACGTTCGTGACGGTGGCCGATCTCGTGGCCTACCGGCTCCGCACCGAGCGCCTGGTCCACCGGGCGGCCGAGGCGCGGCTGCCGACCGAGTTCGGGGAGTTCCGGGTAATCGGCTACCGCAACGACGTGGACGACGCCGAGCACGTGGCGCTGGTGCACGGCGACGTGGCGGGGCAGCCCGACGTCCTGGTGCGGATGCACTCGAAGTGCCTTACCGGCGACGTGTTCCATTCCCTCCGGTGCGACTGCGGCCCCCAGCTGCACGCCGCGATGGAGCGGATCACCCGGGCCGGCCGCGGGGTGATCGTCTATCTCGACCAGGAGGGGCGCGGCATCGGGCTCCTCAACAAGCTCAAGGCGTACGCGCTGCAGGACGGCGGGAAGGATACGGTCGAGGCCAACGAAGGGCTCGGCTTTGCGCCCGACCTCCGCAACTACGGCATCGGCGCGCAGATCCTCCGCGACCTCGGGCTCTCGCAGATCCGCATCATGACCAACAATCCGCGGAAGCTCGTGGGGCTCGAGGGCTACGGACTCGCCGTCACCGGCCGCGAACCATTGACGACCGAGCCCACGTCCGAGAACCGCGACTACCTCGCGGTGAAGCGCGACAAGATGGGCCACCTTCTTCCGCACTGAGAAACATCGTGTCCGAGTACGACGGCCAGCTCCGCCCCATCGGGCGGGTGGCGATCATCGTCAGTCGCTATAACGAAATGGTCACCGGGAAGCTGCTCGCCGGCGCGCGGGAGTGCTGTCGCGGCGCGGGGCTCCCCGACGACCAGGTGGACATCATCTGGGTGCCGGGCGCCTTCGAGTTGGGCGTGGCCGCGATGGCCGCCGCGCGCTCGGGGCGCTACGTCGCGCTCGTGGCGCTCGGCGTCGTCATCCGGGGCGAAACGCCGCATTTCGACTTCGTCGCCGGCGAGACCAGCCGCCAGCTCGGGACCGTGGCCCTCGAGACCGCCGTACCGGTCGGGTTCGGGCTCCTCACCACCGAGGACCTCGACCAGGCGCTGGCGCGCGCCGGTGGCAGCGCCGGGAACAAGGGCACCGAGGCGTGCGAGGCGGCGCTCCGCGCGGCCGACGTAGTGAAGCAGCTGCGGGAGGCGCGATGAAGGGGTTCGAGGCCAAGGCGCGCGCCCGCGCAGTGCAGATCCTCTACGCGTGGGAGGTCGGGGGCGGGGGGCAGGTGCCGATCGTCAGCGCCGGCCTCGTGCGGCTCTCCGAGCATCCCGCCGCGATGGTCGATCAGCTCGCCCCCGCGGAAGTGATGGCGACCGCCGTCGTGGCCGAGGTCGCGGCGCTCGACGCGCGCGCCGGGCAGGCGGCGGAGAACTGGCGCTGGGAGCGGGTCGGAGTGCTGGAACGGAACATCCTCCGCCTCGGGGTCTGGGAGCTCACCACGCACCACGCGCCGCCCAAGGTGGTCATCGACGAGGCGGTGCAGCTGGCCCACCTCTTCGCGGGGCCGCGGGCGGCCGCCTTCGTCAACGGCGTGCTCGATCGCGTAGCGCGGGAGCTCGGCCAGCTGTGATGAACGTCCTGCTGGTCAATTGGCAGGATCGCGAGAATCCGCACGCCGGCGGCGCGGAGATCCATCTCTTCGAGATCTTCCGCCGGCTGGCGGCGCGGGGGCACCGGATCCGGTTGGTCGGCAGCGGCTGGCCCGGCGCGCCCCGGCGCGCGTCGGTCGAGGGGATCGAGGTCCAGCGGGCCGGGGGGCGGCACTCCTTCGCCCTCGTCGGCCGACGCGAGATCCGCCGGGCGCTCCGCGCCGAACGCCCCGACATCGTGGTCGAGGACGTGAACAAGCTGCCGCTCTTCACGCCCTGGCTCTGGCACGGGCCGCACGTCACCATCGTACCGCATCTCTTCGGGAGCACCGCCTTCCAGGAGGTCGACCCGATCCAGGCCGCGATCGTCTGGGCCGCCGAACGTCCGCTCCCGTGGGCCTATCGGCGCTCCTGGTTCCACGTGATCAGCGAGAGCACCCGGGACGATCTGGTGGCGCGCGGGGTGCCCGGGGGACGGATCGCGGTGATCCATCCCGGTGTCGACCCGGTCTGGTTCGCGCCCGACCCGGGGGTGCGCCGGAGCCCGGCCCCTGCCTTCTTGTATCTGGGGCGGTTGAAGCGTTATAAAGGAGTGGACGCGGCAGTGCGCGCGCTGGCCCTCGCGCGTGCCACGCGGGCCGACCTGACCCTCGATATCGCTGGGACAGGCGACGATCGCCCGCGGCTCGAGGCGCTGGCCCGGGAGCTCGGCGTGGCGGGGGCGGTGCGGTTCCACGGATTCGTGTCCGAGGAGCACAAGCGCGACCTGCTGCGCACCACCTGGGCCAACGTCTTTCCCAGCCCGAAGGAAGGGTGGGGGATCACCAATGTCGAAGCGGCCGCCTGCGGCACCCCGTCCCTGGCGTCCAACAGTCCCGGACTGCGTGATTCGGTCCGCCACGGGGAGACCGGGTATCTCGTGCCGCACGGCGACGCCGCCGCCCTGGCCGAACGCTTCCTTGCATTCGCCGCCGATCCGGCGCTCGTCGAGCGCCTCGGGCGCGCGGCGCGGACTTTCGCGGAAGCGCTCACCTGGGACCGCGCCGCTCTCGCGACCGAGGCCCACCTGAGGTCCTGCCTGGCCACCGTTCCCGGTGGTCGCACTCTCTAGGAGGAGGTCCAATGCTCGCTACGACGATCACCGCCCGCCACTGTGAGATCCCGGCCGAGTTGCGTGCCCGCGCGGATGAAGTCTGCCGCCGGCTGGGCGCGCAGACCCGGAGTCCGCTCGAGGCCAGCGTCACCTTCGACGTGGATGGCCAGATACGGATCGCCGAGATCCGGCTTCACAACGCGAAAGGTGACGTCTTCATAGCGACGGGCGACGGCAAGGACCACCGGAGCGCGCTTGATCGGGCGGAAGAAAAGCTCCGCCGTCAGGTCGAGAAGCGCCACGCCGGCCCCCGTCGGGACCGCCTGGCGACCGGCGACGCGTGACCCTGCGGCTCCGCGACCTCCTCGCCCAGCAGGGCGATCCGCTCCAGCTCGAATCCCTCACCGGGGACATCGGGCTGGACCGGCCCGTGCCGCCCGACGCCGAGGTGGCGAGCCCGGGGCTGGCCTTGGCGGGATACACCGGCCGATTCGTCGCCAAGCGGCTGCACGTGCTGGGGGAGACCGAGGTCACCTACCTCGCCTCGCTCGACCCGGCGGCACGCCGGGCCTCCCTGAACGGGATCTTCGCCCACGACCTCCCCGTCGTCATCATCACCAAGGGCCAGGACGCGCCGGCCGAGCTGATGGAGTTGGCGAAGGCCAAGGGGGTCCCGATCCTCCGCACGCGGCACAAGACGGCGGAGTTCTACCGCCGCATCAAGCCCATCCTCGAAGAGGCGTTCGCTCCGCGCACCACCCTGCACGGCTCGCTGGCCGACGTCTATGGCGTGGGACTCCTCTTCACCGGGGCCTCCGGGATCGGCAAGAGCGAGTGCGTGCTCGACCTGGTGGAACGGGGGCACCGTCTCGTGGCCGACGACGTGGTGCTGGTGGCGCGGAAGGGGACCGACATCCTCATCGGCCAGGGGCACGAGCTGGCCGGCCATCATATGGAGATCCGCGGCGTCGGCCTGGTGGACGTCCCGGCGCTCTTCGGCGTACGCTCCGTGCGCCAGCAGAAGCGGATCGAGGTGGTGGTGCACCTGGAAGAGTGGCAGAACGCGCAGGTGGGGGACCGGTCGGGCCTCCAGCGCGAAACGATGGACATCCTCGGAGTCGCGATCCCGAAGATGGTGGTGCCACTGAATCCCGGGAAGAACATCACCGTCATCGCCGAAGTGGTCGCGATGATGCACCTCCTGCGCTACGCGGGAGTGGACGTCGCGGCCCAGTTCAACGAACGGCTGATCAAGCGGATGAAGGAGAAGGCGGGGCTCAAGGACTATCTGCGCGAAGACTATGAGTGATCTGCGGGGGGTGGTGGCGGCCCACGGGGGCCTGGCCCCGGCGCTGGTCAAGGCGGTCGAGTCGATCACGGGGATCACCGGCGCCCTCCGCTCGGTCTCGAACGACGACTGCGACCGGGGCCGGCTCGAAGGCCGGATCGCCGAGGCCATCGGTGGCGAGCCGACGGTGCTCTTCGTCGACATGCCGAGCGGATCGTGCATGTTCGCCGCGCTTTCCCGCTTCAAGGAGGAACGGAGCGTCCGCGTCGTCACCGGGGTGAACCTGGCGATGCTGGTGGACTTCGTCTTCCACCGCGAGACGACCCCGGAGGCGGCGGCCGAGCGTGCGGTCGGCGTCGGGACCAAGGCGATCAAGGTGCCGGGATGACGGTCGCGCTCGTGCGCGTGGACGATCGGCTGGTGCACGGCCAGGTGGTGGTGGGATGGGGGAGGCCGCTGCGGGCGGCCTTCATCGTGGTGATCGACGACGCGCTCGCGGCCAGCGACTGGGAGCAGGAGCTCTACCGCCTCGGCGCCCCGCCCGACCTCACGCTCGAATTCGCCACCGTGACCGAGGCCGCCGCCCGCCGCGCCGGGTGGGAGGCGGATCCCCGCGCCGGCATCGTCCTCCTGGGCGACGTGCGCACAGCGACGGCGCTGGCCGCGGCCGGTGTCCACTTCCCCCGCCTCAACCTGGGCGGCATCCATCACCGTCCTGGCCGTGCCGAGCGACTCCCCTATGTCTTCCTCACCGACGACGAGATCGTGGGCCTCCGGGCCCTCGCGCAGGCCGGGGTGGAGGTGACTGCGCAGGACGTCCCGGCCACCCGCCCCGTGCCGCTGACGGAGCTCCGGTGAGCGCGCTCCAGACCGTCGGCCTCCTGGCCGTGGGGACCGCTGCGGGCCTCGACCTGGTGAGCGGACCGCAGGTCCTGCTGGCCCGGCCGATCGTGGTGGGGACGCTCGCGGGGCTGGTCCTCGGCGACGCCACCAGCGGGCTCCTCGTCGGGGGCATCCTCGAGCTCTACGCGCTGGAAGTGCTGCCGGTCGGGGCCGCGCGCTACCCCGACCACGGCCCCGGCACCGTCGGTGCGGTGTGGCTCACCGTGCAGACGGGGACCTCTGCCGCGGCGTTCGGCGTCCTCCTCGCCCTGCTCATCGCGGAGATCGGGGGGCACTCGTTGATCGCGTTGCGGCGCTGGAATGGCCGTGCCCTGGCGCGCGCCAGCGGGGCGCTCGACCGGGGAGACGTCCGGGCCGCGGCCGCGCTGCAGAAGGGCGGAGCGTTCCGCGACATGGTCCGGAGCGCCCTGCTCACGAGCCTCGCCCTCGCGGCCGCCGCGGCGGTCCTCCCGCTGGTGCTTCGCGTGGAACGGCTCAGCGGGCTCCTGGCCGTGGTGGTGATCGGCGCCGGACTCGCGGGGGCGGTGGCCGGCGCGATCCGCACCGCCGGGCGGTCGCAACGCGCGGTGGCGTTGAGCGCGGCGCTCGTCGCCGGATGGATCGTTGGCGGGATCGCGGGGATCTTCCCCCGCTGGGGCGGGTGGTGATGCGCGCCGTCACGGTGAGCCTCTTCCGTCTCCTCGGCGTGCAGTCGGGCTGGACCTATGAACGGATGGGTGGCATCGGCGTCGCCTTCGCGGTGGCACCCCTTCTGGAGGAAGGAGTGCCGGCCGAGCGTCGCGTCGGCGCTTTCATCCGGTCGGCCGAGTTCTTCAACTCGCATCCCTGGCTCGCTGGGCTCGCGGTGGGTGCCGAGGCACGTGCCGAACGGGACGGCGTCCCGGCGGAGCAGATCCAGCGCCTCCGCGCCGCGCTCGGCGGACCGCTCGGCGCCCTTGGCGATCGCGTGATCTGGGCTGGCCTGATCCCCGTCCTTTCGGGCATCGCGCTGGTGGGGGGCGGGCTCTGGGGGTGGGCGATGCCGGTGCTGGCGGTGGTGCTCGCCTGCGCGCTCCGGTGGGAGGTGACGCGCTGGTCGCTCACGCGCGGGTTGGAGACCGGGATGCGGGTGGCGACCGTGCTCAAGAATTGCACGCTGAGCCGGATCTCGACCTCCGTCGGTCTCACCGCGGCCGCCGCGACCGGGCTGGCTGCCACCTTCGTCGCCCGTGGGGCCCTCGCCCGCGTCGCCCCCGGCGTGACGCCGTGGATGGTGCTCGCCACTGGCGCGGTCGGGTTGCTCGTGGTCCTCAAGGCCGGTGCGCGGCTCCCCGCGTATCGGCTGGCGCTCGTGGCCGGTGGGCTGGCCCTCTTCCTCTCGCAGGTGGTGCGACCGTGAGCGCCGTGCGCGACGTGCAGATCGTCAATCCGCTCGGGATGCACGCCCGGCCCGCGGCCCAGCTGGTGAAACTCGCCAGTCAGTTCAGCAGCGAGGTCACCATCGGCCGCGACGGGATGCCGGTCAACGCCAAGAGTATCATGGGGGTGATGATGCTCGCGGCCGAGCAGGGGTGTATGGTGCATATCGCCGCGCACGGCCCCGACGCCGATGCTGCGGTCGAGGCGATCGCCGGGTTGGTGTCCCGCGGATTCGGAGAGATGTGATGGCCGACCAACGCGCGCTCAGAGGGATCGGGGTCTCCCCCGGGGTCGGTCTGGCCCGGGCGGTGGTGGTACAGTGGGAACTTCCCAACGTTCCCGACCGCACGGTGGATCGCGCCGAGGTGGAAGGAGAGGTCGAGCGGCTGCAGCGGGCGGTGACCGAGACGGTGCGCGCCC
The DNA here is from genome assembly GCA_031365045.1 of Gemmatimonadota bacterium. Taxonomy (GTDB): domain Bacteria; phylum Gemmatimonadota; class Gemmatimonadetes; order Gemmatimonadales; family GWC2-71-9; genus CAMLHU01. The sequence goes on from JANLXK010000386.1 coordinate 13,006, forward strand.
TCGAAGGGCTGCGCGACAAGGTCCACCAGCGTGCCGGGGCCGAAGCGAGCGGCATCTTCGACGCCCAGATCATGCTGGCCCAGGACCCGGACTTCCTGGGCCAGGTGATCCACCTCATCCGCACCAACCGGCTCTCGGCCGAGACCGCGTACGAGTTCAAGTCGCTCGAAGTCCGGAACCTCTGGGCCAATTCCCAGAGCGCGCGGCTGCGCGACCGCATCGCCGACCTGAGTGCGGTGCAGATCCGCGTGCTCCAGGTGCTGCTCGGCCAGCCGGTCGAGGTCGCGTGGGCGGGGCCCACGGACGCCGAGCATTTCGTGATCGTCACGCGGGAGTTGAGTCCCGGGCTCACCGTCCAGCTCGACCGCGACCAGGTGGCCGGCGTGGTGAGCGAGGAGGGGACCCGCACCTCGCACGCGGCCATCCTGGCCCACTCGCTCGGCATCCCCTGCGTGATGGGAGTGGTCGGCGCGCTCGCCGCGATCAAGCCCGGATCGATGGTCCTGCTCGATGGCTCGACCGGTACGGTGCTCACCGACCCGACCGAAGGGGAGCTCGCCGATGCCAAGGCGCGGCTCACCCGCCGCCGGCGCACCGAGCTCGAGCTCCAGGCGGTGGTGCAGGAGCCGGCGGTGAGCCCGGAAGGGGACGTCTTCACCCTGCTCGGCAACGTCGACCTGCCGGAAGAGATCGAGGCGGCCGTGAAGTTCGGCGCCGACGGGGTGGGGCTCCTGCGGACCGAGTTCCTCATCACCGGTCGCACCCACCTCCCGACCGAGGAGGAGCAGTACGACTACTTCCGCCGGGTCGGCAGCGGGTTCCCCTACGGCCCGGTGATCATCCGGACCTTCGACCTCGGCGGGGACAAGTTCCCCGCAGCGTGGCAGGCGCCCGCGGAGCAGAACCCGTTCCTGGGGTGGCGCTCGATCCGGGTCTGTCTCGACGAGCCGGAGATCTTCCGTCCCCAGCTCCGGGCGGTGCTCCGCGCCGCGGCCGACCGCGACCTCCGCTTGATGCTGCCGCTCGTGACGGGGCTCGATGAGGTGGAGGCGTCGCTCGCGCTCCTGGCCGAGGAGTCGGAGAAGCTGGCCGCGGCGGGGATCCGCGCGGCCAAGACCGTCCCGGTCGGCGTGATGATCGAGACCCCCGCCGCGGTGGTGCTGGCGGACCTGCTGGCCCAGCACGTGGCCTTTTTGAGCGTGGGGTCGAACGACCTCACCCAGTACACCCTCGTGGTCGATCGCGGCAACGCGCGGCTCGCGAGCCGGTTCAACTCGCTCCATCCCGCGGTGGTGCGCCAGCTCGACCAGGTGCAGCGCGCGGCGAAGGCCGCCGGCATCCCCGCCAGCGTCTGCGGCGAGATGGCGAGCGAGCCGCTCTCGGTCATCCTCCTCACCGGGCTCGGCTACGACACGTTGAGTGTGGCTCCGCCGTCGTTGCCGCTGGTGAAGTCGGTGGTGCGCTCGGTGCCGCACGCCGTGGCGGTCGAGGCGGCGCAGGCCGCACTCAAGGCGACCAACGCGACCGAGGTCGAACGGCTGCTGGAAGCGGCCGCGGCGCCCTACCTTCGGCACCGCTAGGGCCTTAGTTTTGGATCGAGGTCATTGGTCTTTGGTCTTTGGTCGAGAGGCGCTCTGGCGCCGGGCCACGGCCGCCGATGACCAATGACCAACGACCAGCGACCGCTCATGGCCCTCAAGCGCCACGTCTTCACTTCCGAATCCGTCACGGAAGGCCATCCCGACAAGGTGGCCGACCAGATCTCCGATGCCGTCCTCGACGAGATCCTCGCCCACGACCCGTCCGGCCGGGTCGCCTGCGAGACGCTCGTCACCACCGGCATGGCGGTCATCGCGGGCGAGGTGACCACCTCCGCCTGGGTCGACCTGCCGGCCCTGGTGCGCCGCACGGTGGGCCGCATCGGCTACGATGACGGGGAATCGGGCTTCCACTTCGACGGCATCGCGGTGCTCTCGTCGATCGGGAAGCAGTCGCCCGACATCGCGCGGGGCGTGGACACGAGCAAGACGAAGAAGGCCCAGGGCGCCGGTGACCAGGGGATGATGTTCGGTTACGCCACCGATGAGACCGACCTCCTGATGCCGCTGCCGATCCTGCTGGCGCACCGGATCACCGAACGGCTCGCGGCGGTGCGCAAAGGCGGGGAGGACGTGCGGCACCGACTTCCGTGGCTCCGGCCCGACGGCAAGTCGCAGGTCTCCGTGGAATACGAGGGGGACCGGGCGGTCGGCGTGAAGACCGTGGTGGTCTCGACCCAGCACGCGCACAGCTACAACGGGCGTGTGCTCAAGCACAGCACTCTCCGCGATGCGGTGATC
>JANLXK010000074.1:0-1964 GCA_031365045.1 Gemmatimonadota bacterium
GCAGCCCAGCAGGGCGATGGCGATGCCGGCGATGGCCGTGTGGCGCGCCGGGATTAGTGCGGCGTCGGCTATCGTCTTCTTCATTTCGACGATCGTTCGAGCTACATTGATCGTCCTTGCGCTGTTGGCTGGCGCCCACCCAGATGCTGGCAGTCTGGTTGAGGTCGCGCTCATTTGGGCGCTGCTCGGCTGGTATCTCTACTTCAAGTCCTCATCACGCGACTATTTCGGCACGAGTAGCTGATCTTGCCCCGTACTAGTGGACAGCGTTAGGCCACATGGCAGAGCTCGTAGATCGCCGGGCTGAGTTGCCCGAGGGTCGAGTGCCGCCGCTGTCGGTTGTAGAAGCGGTCGATGTAGTCCGCCACATCGGCCCTGGCGTGCTCCACGGTCGTGTACCGGCGGTCATGGGTCCGTTCGGTCTTCAGTGAGGCAAAAAAGCTCTCGACCACCGCGTTATCCCAGCAGTCCCCGCGCCGACTCATGCTGGCGACCATGCCGTGCCGCGCGAGGGCCGTCCGGTACGCCGTGCACGCGTACTGGACCCCACGATCCGAATGATGCAGCAGTGCGTCGGAGGGCTGCCGGGCGGTGACGGCCTGCTCCAGGGCGGCGAGCGTGAGCGCTGCGGTGATCTGCGTGTCGAGCGCCCAGCCGACCACCCGCCGCGACCAGGCGTCGAGCACCACGGCGAGATAGCACCAGCCTGTGGCCGTGGGGAGATAGGTGACGTCGGCCATCCACACCGTGTTCGGCGCGGGGACCTGAAAGCGGCGCCCCAGGCGATTGGGCGCGATCCCGAAGCCATGCCGACTGTCCGTCGTCACCCGATACCGCCGCGCCTGCTTCGCCCGGATGCCATGCCCCTGCATGAGCCGCGCGATCCGGTGCCGGCCGCAGCGAAAGCCTCGGTCCACGAGTTCCCGGTGCATCCGCGGGCTGCCATAGGTGCGATCCATCGTGTGGTGCACCTGCGTGATCGCGCCCACCAGCACCCGGTTGGTCACGGCCCGCGGACTCTCCCCCCGATGGCACCACGCGTAGTAGCCACTGCGCGACACCTCGAGCAGCGCACAGCGCCGGGCCAAGGGCAGCACGCTCGCGATCGTGCGCAGGGCGGCGAACCTCACTGGGCGTCCTTCGCGAAGAACGCCGCGGCTTTTTTTAGGAAGTCGCGCTCCGCCCGCAGCTGCACCACCTCGCGCCGCAGCCGCTGGAGCTCCTGCGCCTCCACCGGCACCCGGCCATTGCCGGGGAACGCCGTCGCCGGGTCGATCACCACCTGGGCCTGCCAGCGCCGGACCACCGTCGCATTCACCCCCAGCGCGCGGGCCACATCGGTGAGCCGGGTCCCCGCGGCCAGCTGCCGCACCGCCTCCAGCTTGAACTCCTTGGTATACTGCTTCCGGGTCGCTTTCATGGACAGCCTCCTAAGGTCAGAAGGTGCACTCGACCTAACATGGTGTCCACTTTTCCGGGGCAAGATCAATCTGTCTCTAGGGGATGAGGTCTAACCAGCGCTTGTAGCTGGCGGCGCTCCGAGGCCAGGGCTCCTTGTAAGATCGGCCTCCCCGCGGCCACGCTGCGGAACCACTTAGGATTGTGCTGGGGCGGATCCGCCGCCGCAGCTAAAGCGCCAACCGTTAGGTGACCGGGGCAATGTGGCGGAGATGGGTCAGCCTACCCATATTTGGAAGGCATCCATCGGAGCAAGACATGACCCCCAAGACCGACATCCGGCCAGACGCCCACCATCTTGTCGACCAGCTCCCGGACAACGCTAGCTGGGACGACCTGATGTATCAGATCTACGTGAGGCAGGCGATCGACCAAGGGATCGCCGATGCCGATGCTGGCCGAATGATCCCGCATGAAGAAGTGCTTCGCCGGGTACTCGGCCCCAAGGCCAAGTGAAGATCCACTGGACGCACGTGGCCGCCGACCATCTGGCGGCCATTTATGCA
>JANLXK010000097.1:0-1331 GCA_031365045.1 Gemmatimonadota bacterium
GGAGCCCCTCCGGTTCGAACGCCTCCTGTTCGATCACCCGCTTTACATCCTCTACAGTTCCGGAACCACCGGCCTCCCCAAGTGCATCGTCCACTCGGCCGGCGGCACGCTGCTGCAGCATCTCAAGGAGCTGAGCCTCCACACCGACCTCAAACAGGGTGATCGGATCTTCTACTTCACCACCTGCGGGTGGATGATGTGGAACTGGCTGGTCTCGAGTCTCGCGGTCGGGGCGACCGTAGTGCTCTACGACGGCGCACCGTTCGCGCCCGAGCCGGGGATCCTCTGGCGCCTCGCCGCGGAGGAGCGGCTCACGGTCTTCGGCACCAGTGCCAAATACCTGGCCCTGTCGGAGAAGGAAGGACTGACCCCTGGCGCGACCTGCGACCTGCGACCGCTCAAGGCCATCCTCTCGACCGGCAGCCCGCTCGCCCCGGCGAGCTACGACTGGGTCTATCGCGTCGTGAAGCCCGACGTGCGCCTCTCCTCGATCAGCGGGGGGACCGACATCGTCTCCTGCTTCGCCCTCGGCGATCCGACCGGTCCCGTCCATCGCGGGGAGCTCCAATGCCTCGGCCTCGGCATGGCGGTCGAAGTTTGGGACGCCGAAGGCCACTCGATCGTGGGTGAGCAGGGGGAGCTGGTCTGCACGCAGCCGTTCCCCGCGATGCCGGTGGCCTTCTGGGACGATCCCGACGGCGCCCAGTACCGCTCGGCCTACTTCGACTTCTGGCCCGGGGTGTGGCGGCACGGCGACTGGGCCGAGGTGACGCCGCGCGGCGGGCTCGTGATCTACGGCCGGAGCGACGCGACGCTCAACCCGGGTGGCGTCCGGATCGGGACGGCGGAGATCTACCGCCAGGTGGAGCAGGAGGAGGACGTCCTCGAGAGCCTCGTCATCGGGCAGAGCTGGGGAGATGACGTCCGCATCGTCCTCTTCGTGCGGCTCCGGGCGGGGCTCACCCTCGATGAGGGCCTGCGTGACCGTCTCCGGACGCGGATCCGGGAACAGACCTCGCCCCATCACGTCCCCAAGAAGATCCTCCAGGTGGCCGACATTCCCCGAACGCTCAGCGGCAAGATCACCGAGCTGGCGGTGCGAGAGGTGATCCACGGCCGCCCGGTGCGGAACGTGGATGCGCTGGCCAACCCTGAGGCGCTGGAGCTGTACAAGGATCTCGAAGAGCTTCGGAGCTGACTCCCCCTCTCCCAAAGGGAGAGCAACTGTCTTGGCTTAGGCATACTGCCAGGGCCTTCCGTCCCGGAGGATGGCGTTGAGGAGGACCAGCAGTTTCCGGGCGACGGCGGTGAGAGCGACCTTGGCGGGTTTG
>JANLXK010000107.1:0-6981 GCA_031365045.1 Gemmatimonadota bacterium
GCAGCCAGGCCAGACCCTCGTACGCCAGGATGAGCGGGACCGCGAAGAGGATCGTATACCGCGGGGACCTGCTCAACTGCCAGTAGTTCATCGTGCGAGCAGGATCCGGTCGATGGCAGCGAGGCAGCCGGTGAGCCCGCGGACGGTGTGGTCGCCCATGTGCCCGATACGAAAGGTGTGTTCCCGCAGTTTCCCGTACCCCGGTGCAATGACGTATCCCTCGGCCTCCACCCGGGCGGCGATCTCCTTCCCGGAGGTCCCCTCCGGTACCGTCACCGCGGTGACGGTGTCGGCCCGCGAACCGGCGGCGGCGAGGATACCGTACCCGGCATGCTCGGACGCCCAGGATCGGACCAGCGCCGCCATCGCCGCGTGACGCGCCCAGCGCGACTCGATCCCTTCCGCCGTCACCGCTTCGAGCTGCGCCTCGGCGGCGAAGAGAAGGGAGATGGCGGGAGTGTTCGGGGTCTGGTCTTTCTTGGCGAACGCCTCGAACTCGACCAGGTCGAAGTAGAGCCCCCGCCCGCCGGTGCTGCGGGCCTGCGCCAGGAACGCCTCGGAGGCCACGCCGAAGGCCAGACCGGGCGGAAGGGCGAGCGCCTTCTGCGACCCGGTGAAGATGTAATCGAGGTCCCATGTGTCGGTCTCGATCGGGGTCGCGGCCATCCCGGTGACGCTGTCGATGAGGCACATCGCGCCGTGGCGGCGGGACAGCTCATGGACCGCGCGAATATCGGTGAGCGCTCCGGTCGAGGTCTCGGAGTGGACGACGGTCACCGCCGCGAACGGCTTCGCCCGGAGCGCGGCTTCGACCTGCTCCAGCGGGACGGTCTCACCGAGCGGGACCTCGAGCACCTCGACCGTGCGCCCGCAGGCCCGGGCCACGTGCGCGAACCGTTCGGAAAAGGCCCCGTTGACCAGCGACAGGATCGGACCTGAGGGCGCACACCGCACGCCTGCTTCCATCAACCCCGTCGCCGACGAGGAGCTCACCAGGACCGGACGGGCCGTCCGGAAGACGAGCTTGAGCCCGGTCTGGATCCCCGCGAAGAGCCGCTCGAAGGCTTCGCCCCGATGGGGGATCATCGGGCGGGTCATCGCCGCGAGGATCTCGGGGCGGACCTCCGTTGGTCCGGGAAGGAAAAAGTGTCCGTCTTCGAGCAGTCGGGTCACGGGAGTACCAGGGATCGGAGTTCGTCGAACGAGCTGAGCACATGGTCGGCGCCCTGCACCACCGCCTCGCGGCGCACGAAGCCGGTGAAGACCGCAAGGGATGCACCCGCAGAACGCATCGCCAGGTCCGTGATCCCGTCGCCGACCGCAAGGATCGGCACCGGAAGGTCGAGCGAGCGGAGGAGTGTGCCCTTGCCGGTCGAGGTGGCGAGCGGGCTCGAAGTGTCCCAGCCGTGGTACCGCCCCTGGCCGTCGAACCGGACCTCCACCGCGTGGACCGCAACGGCCGGGATCCCGAGCCACTGGGCGAATGGCACCACCGCTCCGCGGATCCCCCCACTGATCACACGCAACTGCATCCCCGCCTCGCGGAACTGTGCGAGCACCTCCCGCGCCCCGGGGGCCGCCGCCGCCCGATATGCTGCCGCGAGTGCCGCCAGCTCCTCCGGCGTGGGGCGGACCAGGTCGAGCCGTCGGCCATAGAGCCGGTCGATCGGGATGGTCCCGTCCATCGCCTGCCGGGTCAGTTCGCCGATCTCCGCTGCCAGGTCGGGCCCTCGGCGTTCGGCCAGCCAGTCGATCCCCTCGATGCCGGTGAGGGTCGAGTCGACATCCAGCACGATGCTCCGGTACGCGCTCAAGCCCGAGCGCTCACGTGCCCAGGAAGGAGACGATCGTGGCCGAGCGGACGTCGGGGAGCTCGAGGAGCCGACGGCGGAGATCCTGGCTCACCGGGTCGTCGACCGACACCGCGGCCAGCGCCTCTCCCCCCTGCCGGAGCCGTGCCTGGTGGTACTCGGCGATGTTGACGCCGGCAGCGCCCAGCAGCGTCCCGACCCGGCCAATGACGCCCGGGACGTCATGATTCGTCAGGATGATGAGGGTCTGTCGCGGTGCGATGTCCACCCGGAACCCCTCGATACGCGTCAGGTGCGGGGTCGTGCGCGCCGGGGCCATCCCGGCGACCGTCACCGACTCCAATTCGCTCCCCACCGTCACCTCGATCGCGGCGGGATGCTCGACCTCGGAGAGGTCACCGACGGCCACCTCGAGTCCCCGCTTGGCCGCCAACGCCCGCGCATTGATGAGATTGAGCCGATCCGACTCGACCACACCCTCGAGCGCGCCGAGCGCCGCGGCGGCGAGGAACGCGTCGCGGCCCCCCGTCAGTTCCTGACCGATGCGGACGGTCAACCTGCCGACCAGCTTCACGCCTTTGTCGGCCAACAGGGCCCGGGCCAGGGCGGCAAGACGGCGAGCAAGGAGCAATGCCGGCTGCAGCTCCGCCCAGCCGACGCCGTCGAGGGAGGCGACGTTGATGGAACGCCCCAGTTCCTGGTGCAGGAGCGCGTCCCGCACCGCGGCGCAGGCATCCACGGCGACGTTGCGCTGGGCCTCCACGGTCGAGGCCCCGAGGTGGGGGGTCAGGATCACGTTGGGTGCGCGCCGGAGCGCATGGTCCGGCGGCAACGGCTCCACTTCATAGACGTCGAGCACCGCCCCCCCGATCCGGCCCTGTTCGAGCGCTTCGACCAGGGCGTCCTGATCGACGATCCCGCCGCGGGCAAGGTTCACCACCAGCGCCGTCGGGGCGAGGCGGGCCAGCGCCTCGCGGCCGATGAGCCCACGGGTCTCGGCCGTGAGCGGCGTGTGGACCGTGAGGATGTCGGCCGAGGCGAGGAGGGTCTCGAGCGTGCTCGCCCGCTGGACTTGCAACGCCTGCAGCCGGGTGTCGGTCACGTAGGGGTCGAAGGCCATCACCCGCATCCCGAAGGCCCGCGCCCGCTGCGCCACCTCACCCCCGATGGGCCCGACGCCGACGATGCCGAGAGTGCGCCCGTGCAATTCCCGGCCGACCAGCTTGTTCCGCTCCCACTTTCCCCCCTTCATCGAGGCGTCGGCGGCGGCAAGATGCCGGAAGAGCGAGAGGACGGAGGCGAAGAAGAGCTCCGCCACCGCCACGGTGTTCCCGGCCGGAGAATTGATCACCGCGACACCGAGCGTGGTGGCGGCCTTCAGCGCGATGTTGTCGATCCCGACCCCGGCCCGCCCGATCACCTTGAGGCTGGTGCCACGGCGGATCACCTCTTCGGTGACTTTGGTGGCGCTCCGGACGATCACCGCGTCGTAATCGGCGATCCGTTCCAGGAGCTCGGCCGGCGGCAGGGTCGGCGAGACGTCCACCTGGAGGCGCGGCTCAGCGCTCAGCAGGTCGATCCCTTCCTGGTCGATCCCGTCGGTGACAAGGACGCGGAACGACCGAGCGGCAGCGCGCGCGGTGGGTTGGGCGGCAGGAGCGGCGGCGGACCGATGATCCATGATGATCGCCTCAAAAGGGTCGAACAAGGCAACAGAGAAAAGTAGCGTGATCCGGGACGAGGTGCCCGTTGACGCCATCGCCCGACCTCCCGACCTTTGGGCGATGCCTGAGACCTCCCTGGCCTATCGCGGCGCCGTCCGATTGGCCACCGCACTCCTCCCGTTGGCGGCGCGATTGAGCCCGAAGCTGGCCCGGGCCCACGAGGCGCGGGCCGGCGTGCTCGAACGCCTGCGGGCCTGGGCGGTCGCCGGACGCGACCCGCGCCGGCCCCTGGTCTGGTTCCACGCCCCGTCGGTGGGCGAAGGACTGCAGGCCGAGGCGGTCATGCGGGCCCTCCGGGCCACACGACCGGAGTGGCAGATCGCGTATACCCATTTCTCAAGCTCGGCCGAAGCGCTGGCACGCAGGGTCCCCGCCGACATCGCCGACTACCTGCCCTACGACACCCCCGAGGCCGCCGAGGCCCTGCTCGATATCTTGCGGCCATCGGCCCTCGTCTTCACCAAGCTCGACCTCTGGCCCGAACTCGCGACCCGTGCGGCCGCCCGAGGGGTGAAGGTCGTGCTCGTGGCCGCGACGGTGCGGCCGGGCAGCGGCCGTTTGGGGTGGCCGACGCGGACCTACCTCGCACCGGGGTACGCCTCACTGACCGCTGCGGCCGCGATCGATCCCGCGGATGCGATCCGGCTGAGCGCCCTCGGGACGAGGCCAGCTGTGATCGTCGTGGACGGCGACCCGCGCTTCGACAGCGTGACCGCCAAGGTCGCGGCGGTGCGCTCGGACGATCCCCTCCTCGACCTCGGCCGCGGGGGCCCCACGCTCGTTGCCGGCTCCACCTGGGAGGACGATGAGATCCTCCTCCTCGAGGCCTTCGCACGGGTCCGTGCACAGCAGCCCCGGGCGCAGTTGATCCTGGTCCCGCACGAACCGACCTCGGCCCATCTGCACAAGATCGTTGAACTGGCCCGGCGCTCGGCGCTGCCGATCCCGGTGCGCTTGAGCGCCAGCACCGGTGCGGCACCCCTCCTTGTGGTCGACAAGGTGGGGCTACTCGCCGCCCTGTATGGCGCGGGGTCGATGGCCTATGTCGGGGGCGGATTCCGGCGGGCGGGGTTGCATTCGGTGCTGGAGCCCGCGGCGTGGGGGCTCCCGGTCCTGATGGGGCCACGATGGAAGGAGAGCCGTGATGCGGTGCTCCTTCGCGAGGCCGGCGGTGCGGTCGCCCTCCCGCCGAGGCATGCCCTCGAGTCCCCGTCCGAGATGCTGGTCAAGACCTGGACCGAGTGGATCGAGCGGGATGACGTGCGGGCGGAGGCGGGGCGAAAGGCGCGTGCGGTGGTGGACCAGAATCTCGGCGCGAGCGCGCGCTGCGCCGAACTGATCGTGCGGGCCGTGGAAGGGTAGTGCCCTTCCCCTTGCCCTTCTACGGAGCCGTGGGGGCCTCGACGATCACGCCTTCGTAGGATACGGATCGCGGCGACAGCACCCCGAACGTGCCGAGGGTGATGATGCCGTCGAGGATGGAGGTGTGGGTGTGAATACGCACGTTCGCCACGCTCTTGCCGCCGACCAGCTGAGCGGCAAGGGCCTTCTGCAGCATCGGTTGGCTGACCGGCAAGAGCCCCCAGGCGGCCCAGAGCGCCTTGGCGTTCACCTTGAACGCCGTGCCCTGCGGTGCGGCCACGTTGTCCGCGGCCAGGGTCGCCGGGACGCCGAGCGTCGTGGCGTCAAAGGTCTGTGCGCACCCTGCCGTCGCCACGAGGGCGACGGCGAGGGCGGTACGACGGAAGACGTATCGCAAGTGGATCAGATCCCCGGGACGACCGGCACGTTGAAGTTCCAGCCGAGGCCGACCGAGAAGACCTTGTTCTTCACGTTGTTGTCGAACGAGATCTGGTCGTAAGCGATGCGGCCGTTGATCCCGCCGATGAGGCCGAGGTTGACGCCGGCGCTGATCCCGAACTTGGTCTGGGAATCATCCACGCCACCGGAGCTGCGGGTGTACTGCATGCGCGGAGCGATCCACGGCTTGATCGACAGACCAGGGGTCGGGACGTTGAGCGCGATCCCGAGGCTCACCGGGACGTTGACATACTTCTGGTCGACGCCGGGAGCGAACCCGTCCTTCACCTGCCAGTACCCGACGCCCACCTGGGCGTTGACCGAGACCGGGATCAGCGGGCCCCCGAAGACCTTCATGTTGGCGGTGGCGCCGAGCGAGCTCTGGTTGTCGCCGACCTCGGGATTGGTCGAGGCATACGTGGCGGTGACCCCGAGCGGGCCGAGCGCGACGCCGCCGGTCAGGCCGATGGTCTTGGCCTTGGCGCTGCCGGGATCGACGGTGAGGAAGCCGTAGTCGGCGTTGAGCGAGATGCCGCTGCTGACGCCGGCACCGTAGACCGGCAGCCCGAGGACCTGCGCCCGGGCGGGCACGGCAAGGATCGATGCGGCTGCGAATGCGAGAGCAACAGTACGACGCATGGTGCCTCCGAGAGAGTGGACCGGAAAGAAAATGTCACCGGCGGGCCGCAAGCTAGCGCGCGCGCCGATGAAGTCAATTCAAGCGCGGATCAACGCAGCCAGGCGAAGCTGACGCTGACACCGTCCATGTCGCCGATGGCGCCGGAGACCCGGAGGTCGGCGTTCTTGTTGAACTTGATGTCGGCGCCGAGGCCGACCGAGAAGAACACGTCGCTGTTCCCGCTGCTGAAGACCGGCGTCAGGACCGGCTGGAAGTAGGGGACGAAGCTGGTGCTGCTCCCCTCGAGGTCCACCCGGCGGCCGAGCGAGATGCCGACCGGGAACATGAACTGGTTGAACTGGTCGACCAGGCTCGCGCCGGCCCCGAGGGTCAGGGCGCCGTCGAGCGGGAAGCTCTGGCTGTGGGTCAGGACGCGGGTCCGGCCGTCGACGCCGAGGAGGATAGCGGTGCTATTGGTCCCTGAGCCGAGATCCCAGAATCCGCCGCGGAACCCGACGTCCCAGTTCTGGTGGCCGGTCTTGTAGAACCCTTCGAGCGCCACGCCGCTGCCCGGATCGGAAAGGGAGAGGCCGATCTCGGAGTTGGCGAACGCACGATACGGCGCCGCGAACACCGGCGTGCCGGTGGACTGGGCGGCCGTGGTCATCGGAGCGAACAGCACTGCAAGCAGCACGAGCTTACGCATTGGTCTTGTTCTCCTGGACATGTTCAGCCACGACCCGGACGCGGTCGTGGACGACCTGCAAGAATCCGCCCCGCACCTGGAAGGTGCGGGTGCTCTCCCCCCGACGGACGGCGAGGACGCCCTCGCCGAGGAGGGTCATCATCGGCGCGTGCCGGGGCAGCACGCCGAGCGACCCGTCGTAGGCCGGCGCGGTCAGCGCGTCGGCCTCACCGTCAAAGATGGCCGCTTCCGGTGAAATGACCGTGACGTGCATCACGCCGACGCCATCTTCTTGGCCTTCTCTACCGCCTCGTCGATCCCACCGACCATGTAGAACGCCTG
>JANLXK010000110.1:0-2661 GCA_031365045.1 Gemmatimonadota bacterium
GAAAATCAATTGGGGTCTCAAGAGGAGCTTCGCTTGGGACCCCAATGGTCATTTCCAGGGCTTCCAGTTTCTCCAGGGTTCCCGCGCGAAGTCTTTCCTGCCCTATGCCGGACCCAGTTGTTCAGCCAGCATCTTCGCCACCGCGACGATGGTGTGGGGGGCGCTCCCTTCGGCGCGGTTGTTGATCAGGAGATAGGCGGGGATCCGAAGCTTGATGGCCCGCTCGGCAAGCTGGGTGAGGTCGCCGCGCAATTCCGGGTTCGGATCCTGGATCCGGTCATACGGCGCGAAGGCATCCACCGCCTCGGCGTACAACCGGCCGGGGCGGAGGAGGGCACGCGCAATGACGAACGGCGCGGTGATGACGTCGGCGTGCGCCAGCTGCTCGCCGATCGGGGGCATCCGCGTCCAGGAGTTGAAGAGGTGCGCCACGCCGTGCTCGCGGAGCACCGCGAGATACGCCGGCGTCAGGTACTCCTCGTTCCGGATCTCGACGGCGTAGGGAGCTTCGGCAGGGAGCTTGGCGAGGAAGCCGTCCAGCAGCTCGGCGAATTTCGCCGGGCCGATCCCGTCCTTCCGGGCGATGGTCTGGATCTCGAAGACGAGAGGACCCAGGTCGTCGCGGAAGTGCTCAAGGGCGGGGCCGATCACCTCGTTGACGCAGCGCTCGGCGTTCAGGAAATCCGGATTCTTCGCTCCGGCGACCCCGCCGTCCTGGTGGCCTGTGAAGGTATGGATGGTGATCCGGTTCCAGACCTTCTGGACGCACTTGAAGCCCGGCGGGAGCGCTTCGCGATAGCCGCGGTAGGTGTTGGCGGAGAGGGGACGATAGAACGAGGCGTCGATCCCCACCGTGCCGAAGAGCGGGAATTCGGCGTACTCGGTGAGCATCTTGGTGACGGCGCCGGATTTGGGGTACTTCCGATGGTACACCAGTCCCTGCCACCCCGGGTAGTTCCAGGACGAGGTGCCAAAGTGGATCAGCTCCGGGATACGCTCCCGGAGCTTCTGCAGTTCGGTCAGATCGAACGGGCCGTCGGGAAGGAGTTCCATCCTATCGGCTGCGGCAGACCAGTCCGTTATGCGCCTTGATGACGCCGGCACGGCGCACGTCGAACCCGTTCTCCCAGGCGTAGAGGCCGAGCTGCTCGATGGTCATCAGTTCGCGGTAGCCGAAGTTCATGATGTCGGCCATGACCGTATAGAACGCCCGTCCGCGCCACTGGTCGCGCGGAGTGGTGATGATGGCGGTGCCCCCGGGCTTCAGGAACTTCCGGTGCCACTCGAAGGCCTCCGGCTTGTGCTCGTCGGGGAAGTGCTCGACCAGCCCCACGCTCACCACGAGATCGAACTCGGCGCCGTACCTGAGATCGCGGATGTCCGAGACCTCGAAGGAGATATTCATCTCCTCGCGGTACCACGTACGAGTGCCACCGGTTGCGGGGTCGGGGCCGACGAAGGGATACGCCTCGGGGAACTTCCCGAACCGATCGGTGCGACAGAAGTCGTCATAGTCGACCAGGACCAGCTCCGCGCCGGGATAGAGCGCGCAGATCTGCATCCCCTCATAGCCGTCAGCGGCGCCGAGGTAGAGGACGCGAGGGCGCACGAGGTCGAGCCCGCCGAAGAGCGCGCGCTTGCCACGGGGATCCCAGACCGCGTCCTCGACCCGGTGGACCTTGTTCCAGACCCGGAGCTGCACCAGTTCAGTGAGGCACTCCCAGGCGCCGGCGACGTCGGCCCGGGCGAGGTGGCTCACCGCCTCGTCGCGTGCGTGCTTCGATTCGGTGGTGGTGTCGGTGAGGAAGAGCTCGTGGAAACTCCGGTTGAAATGCTCCCAGCCGACCTGGACCGGGAGGGTCCGGCCGTGTTCGCGCTCCCACTGCCGCTTCTCCTCGGCCCACCGTTCCACCCGATGCGGCCGACCGACGTCGCGCCAAGTCAGGTGCTTCCAGTCGGTGGCGCCGGCGTCGATGAAGAGGTCGGGTGGGGTCTCGAGGGTATCGACCACGTAGGTCGGTTTCCGCTCGAGATGGCCGAGGGGGTAGGTCATGGGGTCACGTGGGCCGGGGTCGCGGGCTGACCGAACTTAACGCTCAGGGCGGTGAGGTAGGAATCGAGGGTGGCGTGGGTCCCCATGAGCTTCGTCGCCACCCGGAAGAAGGGGTTGTCGACCGTCCCATCCTCCCTGATCGTGACGGTCGTGTGGCCCCCCGCCGCGATCGCGACCTCGTAGGTCCACGTGCCGCCGAACGGAGGGTGTCCGGTGGTATCGATCCTCGTCGTGAAGCGGAGCGGGGGTTCCTCCTGATCGACGATCAGGGTGAATGACATTCCGCCGCTCGTCTCTTTCCAGCGCTCCCACCCGTCGATGCTGGGGACCGTTTCGACCGATGTGAGGTCCTTCCACCAGGACGCGGTCATGCCGATGTCGCGCATGACGTTGTAGACCGACTCGGGAGGCGCGGCGACGGTGATGCGGCTGGTGGCCTGGTGCTCGCGCGGGAGGGTGGCGCCCCAGAGGCCGAGTCCGCCGATGAGGGCAACGAGGGCGATGGCGAGGATGATGAGGGTGCGGCGCATGGGATCTCCTGGGTATCCGGAATCTCGCCTCCTTACGCCCCCTCCCCCAGCCCCTCCCCCTGTCGGGGGAGGGGAGCC
>JANLXK010000133.1:0-4638 GCA_031365045.1 Gemmatimonadota bacterium
TCCAGTCGCTGCTGGATCAGCACCAGGACCTGGCCGATCAGCGCTCGCGGCTCGAGACCGCGGGGCAGGAGGGAGATTGTCCCACCTGCGGCCGTCCGCTCGGGGGCGTCCACGTGCACGTGCTCGATGTTCTCTCGCGACAGATGGAAGGGGTCATCGGGAATGGCCACTACTATCGCCAGCGCCAGCAGCAGTTGAAACAAGAGCCGCCCGAGCTGACCGAGATCGAGACGGCCATCAAGAGTGTCGAGGTCGAGCTGCGGCTCTCCATCGGACTCGTGGGGAAGCTCGATTCCGAATTCCGCCAGCGTCCGGCGTTGGTCGCCGAGGAAAAGCACTTCGACGGGCGGATCGCGGAGCTCGAGGCGACGATCGCAGGCCCGGAGACCGCCTACGACCAGGATCGGCACCGGACCGTGCGCGAGACGGTGCGGGCGCTCGAGCCCCTCGCGCTCGATGCGGCGCGCTATCGTGAGGCGGCGTCGCGCGCAGAGCCGCTGGTGCAGGAGGCCCACGCCGCCGACCAGGTCTCCTCCGCGCTCGAGGCCGATGTCAAGCATCGCAAGAAGGAGCTCGAGTCCCTCGGCTTCAGCGCCGCAAGCTTCGCCACCGCCAGGGAGGCGAAGGAGGCGGCGGAACGGGCGCAGCTCGATGCCCAGCGCCGGCTCGACCGCGCCAAGCTCGGCTGGGAAGCGGCGCTCCAGGAGCGGCGGCGGGTGCAGCAGAAGCGGGAGGAACGGGCCGCGCGCGAGGCAGAGGTGAAGGGAGCTCGGCGCGAGCTGCTGCTCCGGGAAGAGCTCGACCGGGCCTTCACCGACCTCCGCGCCGATCTCAACGCCCAGCTCCGGCCGGAACTCTCCGAGATCGGGTCGGGGTTCCTGCGCGACCTGTCGCGCGGCCGCTACAGCGACCTCGAACTCGACGAGGACTACAAGGTGGCGCTGCTGGAGGATGGCGAAGTGAAGCCGGTCATCTCCGGTGGCGAAGAGGACATCGTCAACCTCGCGCTCCGGCTCGCGATCAGCCAGATGATCGCCGACCGCGCCGGGCAGCCGCTCTCACTGCTGGTGCTCGACGAGGTGTTCGGCTCGCTCGACGAGGAACGGCGGAACGCGGTGGTGGAGCTCCTGCGCGGATTGGGCGACCGCTTCCCGCAGGTCATCCTGATCACCCACATCGACCAACTGCGTGATGGGTTCGATCGGGTGGTGCGGGTCAGCTACGATATCAAGGACGGGATCGCGCGGGTGACGGACGACGTCGGCGAGGCGGGCGATGGGCTGGCTGCCTGAGCCCGCGCCCCTCAAGGGGCCCGAACCGGCCACCGCCGCCGACGTGGACGCGCTCAACCGCGTCTTCAGCGACGCGTTCACCGACCGGTACCGCCGAGACGGACTCGCCGGGATGCGGGTGCCGTTCCTCAACCCGCTCGTCTGGCGCTACGCGATCGAGGACAGCGGCGCCGGCGCGATGGTCTGGCGGGACGACCGGGGGCACTTGGCTGCGTTCAACATGGTGCACCGCTCGGGGAGCGAGGGGTGGATGGGGCCGCTTGCGGTGCGGCCCGACCGGCAGGGACGAGGCGAAGGACTTCGCATCGTGCAGGAAGGGATCGACTGGCTCCGACGCCAAGGAGTGAAGACGATCGGGCTCGAGACGATGCCGCGCACCGTCGAGAACATCGGTTTCTATAGCGCCCTCGGCTTCGGTCCCCGGCACCTGACCGTGACGCTGGTGAAGGACGTCGACCGCCGAGCCAAGACCGAAGCGGGCCGGCTCTCGAAGGCCGCTGATCGGGTGGCCGCGCTGGCGCGCTGCACTGGGCTCACCGCGCGGCTCTCACCCGGCGTCGACTTTTCCCGCGAGCAGGAGCTCACCGAGCGCTACCTGCTGGGCGACACGACCCTCCTCGAACGCGACGGCGCGTTGCAGGGCTTCGCGCTCTGGCACTCGGCCGCGCTGGCCGATGGGCGCGCGGCGGAAGAGTTGCGGGTGCTCAAGTGCGTGGCGGTCGATCACGCCGCGCTCAAGCAGTTGCTCAATGCCGTGATCCATGCGGCGAACCAGGAAGGGATGAAGCGGGTGGCGCTCCGGTGCCAGACCGCCTTCACCAGTGCCTACACCGCGCTGGTGGCGGACGGCTGGCGGGTGCACTGGACCGACCTGCGGATGACGCTGGAGGGGAGCGGGGAGCCGGTGGTGGCGGGGGAGGGCGTGGTGTGGAGTAACTGGGAGATCTGAACTGCAGTGAGAAGTGAGGAGTAAGGAGTTCGGAGGGCTGGGTATGAGCTCGATCCAGGGGCCGTGAGGCCCCACGCGCCGAGTGGGGGTGTAAGCCCCCGACAGTGCGTCAGGGTCCCGTCGGTCCCGTCCCCGCTCCCGTCCGCTTCACCGCTGTGGCGATCTCGGCCAGATCTTCCCCCGTCAGCGTCACCTTCGCCGCGCCGACCCAGCCATCGACCTGTTTCGGCGAGCGCGCCCCACAGATCGCGCCGCTCACCCCCGGCCAGGAAAGCGTCCACGCCACCGCAATGGCGGCCACGGTCGCTCCGTGACGTTCCGCGATCGGCACCAGCGCATCGCGGAGCGCGATGTTGTTGTTGACGTTGGGCGGGTTGAACTCCTTCGTCTTCCGGCGCCAGTCGTCGGGCGCCATCCGGGTGATGCGCTCGAGCGAGAAGCTGTCGTTCAGGATCCCCGCCTGCATCGGGGAGTAGACGATGACGCCGGTCTGCCTGGCCGCGCAGCGCGGGATGACGCTCCCGCCGGCGTCCCGCCGAATCAGCGAGAAGGGAGGCTGCAGCGAATCGACGTGGCGGATCTTCTCGCACCGGGCGAGGAGCTCCATCCCGAAATTCGAGACCCCCGGTGCGCGCACTTTCCCTTCATCCACCAACTTGAGCATCTCGGCCCACGAATCCTCGATCGCCACCCCGCTCTCATCTGCCCAGTGGAACTGGTAGAGGTCGATCCGTTGGATGCCGAGTCGCCGGAGCGACGCCTCGCATTCCTTCCGGATCGACGCGGGAGCGAGTATCCGCTGGGCGTCCTTCATCCGGTCGTTCTCGTCCCAGACCAGCCCGCACTTGGTGAAGATCAGGGGCCGCTCGCCGGGGCGCAGTTCCTTGAGCAGCCTTCCCACGACCTCCTCCGAGTGACCGAGCCCATAGATCGCCGCGGTGTCGATCCAGTTGACGCCCAGCTCCAGTGCCCGCTTCATCGTCGCGATCGACTCGGCGTCGTCCTGCGGTCCCCAGCCGAAAGCCCACCCACCGCCACCGATGGCCCAGGCGCCGAAGCCGACGGTGGTGATGACCAGGCCACTCTTGCCCAGGGGACGGGTCGGGAGGGTCATTGAGGGGCCTCGTCAGCGCCGCAGCGTGAGGGACAGCGAGCGCTCCCGTAGGAGCAGAAGACACAACAGTCGCCGGGCTTGGGCGAAAGCATGGTGTGGCATGCGGGGCATTCGTAGAAATGCACGCAGGCGTCCACTGGCATCGTTTCGAAATGCTGGGTGCCGCACTTGGGGCAGGTGATGGTCGATTCGAGCACCATGGCCCAAAAGTACGTCCCCGAATGGGTAAACGGGTAGTTTTCCGTTCATGGCCCGCAGCGCCACCCGCGATCCCTCACTCTCTGCCGTCGTCGTCGATCAGCGTCCGCTCCACTATGCCGCTGGCGCCGACCCCTCCCTCGACCGCCCGGCCTACGTCCGCGCCGGATCGAGCTTGGCTTGGGTCCCCGGCGGGATCGTGCTGATCCAGGACGATGCCAACTTTCTTGCGATCATCGATCCCCGGACCGGTGGCGTGCGGTCGATCACCTTGCCAGCCGGGGAGGACGGGCGTCGGCAGTTCGACAAGGGGCGCGGGAACAAGAAGGCGAAACTCGACTTCGAAGCGTGCGTGTCGGTCGAGGTGAAGGCCGAGACCCTCCTCCTCGCCTTCGGCTCAGGTTCCACCGACCGGCGGCAGCAGATCCTTATGGTTCGGGGATGGGAGCGACCTGAGCCCGAGGTCGCACTGATCGAAGCCGATCGCCTCTACGACCGGTTGCGTCAGGAGCCCGCCTTCGCGCCGAGCCGGCTCAACATCGAGGGGGTCGCCGCCGTCGAGGGGCAGCTCCGGCTCTTCAGTCGAGGCAACGGCAAGCCACGCGACGGGGTCGCACCCGCCAACGCGACCTGCGATCTCCAGGTCGGCGCGCTGCTCGATTTCCTCAAGGACCCCGAGTCGGCCTCACTGCCGTCGATCACGAGCGTCCACCAGTACGACCTCGGTCTTCTCGCCGGCGTACCGCTAGGCTTCACCGACGCGACACCCTGGCACCAAGGGGTGGTCTTCACCGCCGCGGCCGAGGCGTCGCCCGATGCGGTCGAGGACGGGCTCGTCACCGGCTCGGTGATCGGGATGATCGATGCCGCGGGGCGGGGCAGGTGGGCACCGATCACCCTCCAGTCGGGTGCGGACTTCGGTGCCAAGGTGGAAGGGGTGGTGCCCGCCAGGGAAGAAGGCCACCTCTACGTCGTCGTGGATGCCGACGATCCGAAGGTGGCCTCGGTGCTCTGTACCGTCGAACTGAGAGGGGCCTAGCGCTTCTTCTTGACCGCCTTCGGCGCCGCCGCTCCCTTCTTCCTCC
>JANLXK010000139.1:0-1909 GCA_031365045.1 Gemmatimonadota bacterium
CAGGCGCCGGGGAAAGGCTCGGTAGACATTGGCCTGTTCGGCCGGTACGCCATGTATCCCAGTCAAATCGATGTCGACGGCGGCATGGGCGTCGGCGGGCGGCTCGGGATCCACGTCGGCGGCGGGATCGCCCTCGAAGTCGACGGCAGTTGGGTGCATATGACCCGCAAGTTGCCTAATGGCGGTAACACCTACGATATCGGCCGACCGCTGCATTTCCGGTTGGCGTACCACGGGCCGATCGGCGCCGGGAGCAAATTCATCGTCGGCGCCGGATACACGAAGGAGACCATCGATCCAAAACTTGCCTTCGCACAGCAGATCACCGGGCTCGGCCTCCTCTTCGGACTGCAGCACGACTTCGGCCAGACGGTGGGTCTCCGGGTCGAGGGGACGTTCGACAAGTTCGGCGATGGTGGCGCCTTCGTGAAGGCTGGCAACATCATCGGCGTCGACGCCGGCCTCAACTTCTTCTTCGGCACCGCCACCGGCCCGAAGGACAGCGACAGGGACGGCGTGCTCGATACCGCCGACGCCTGCCCCGGTACCGCCGCGGGTGAGCGCATCGACGCACGCGGTTGCGCCCTCCCGAAGGACGCGGACGCCGACGGCGTCACCGATCCGAACGACGCCTGCCCCGGCACGATGGCAGGTGAGCGGGTCGACGCGCGTGGCTGCCCGCTCCCGAGGGACGCAGACCACGACGGCGTGACCGACAACAGCGATCGCTGCGCCGGGACCCCGATGGGCGTCGCGGTGGACGCGAACGGTTGCCCGCGCGACACCGATGGCGACGGCGTGACCGACAACAACGACCGCTGCGCTGGCACCCCCGCCGGGACCCCGGTGGACGCCACCGGCTGTCCGCGTGACAGCGATGGCGACGGCGTGGCCGATACCGCCGACCGCTGCCCCGGCACTCCGTCCGGCACCGCGGTGGACGGCAACGGCTGCCCGCTGCCCGACACCGACGGCGACAAGGTCGTCGACCGCGATGACAAGTGCCCGAACACCCCGGCCGGCCTCGAAGTCGATTCCAACGGCTGCCAGCGCCTGTTCAACGCCGCGGCAGGCAAGACCACGCTGGTCCTCTCAGGCGTGAACTTCCGGACCAGCAGCTCGGCCCTGACCCCGACCTCGCGTCCGATCCTGGATCGCGTGGCCGAGGCGCTGGTCAACAACCCGACCGTCAAGGTCGAGGTGGGTGGCCACACGGACAACACTGGCTCCGCGGCCACCAACCGCCGGCTGTCGCAGGCCCGGGCCAACTCGGTCCGTGCTTACCTGATCAGCAAGGGCGTGGACGGCTCGCGGATCACCGCGGTCGGCTACGGCCCGGATTCGCCGATGGTGGCGAACACCACGGTCGCCGGCCGCGCGACCAACCGCCGGGTGGAGCTGAAGCAGATCCCCTGATCGAAGTCCCGGTCGGGTAGCACGTTCGAGCGAGGGGCCCCGGAAAGTCCGGGGCCCCTTTCTCGTTCCCCTCGGGGCCGCTAGGCTCCTTGGAGATGAGCGACCCCGTCCTCGACCCTTCCCGCCTCGCGCGCCTCGAACGGCTCGGTGGACGCGCGCTGGTCGACGAGATGATCGACACTTTCGCCGCGGCGGCGGCGGCCCGGCGGGCGGCACTGCAGCACGCGCTTGCGGCAGGAGATCTCGCCGCCCTCGCGGACGCCGCCCACGCCATCGTGGCCGGTGCGGGACAACTCGGCGCCGGCCCCCTGAGGGCGGACGCGCGCCGGGTGGAGGAGTCCGCCCGTCAGGGCGACGCCACCCCCGCCCTCGGGGCCACCCCTGCCCTGCTGGCCAGCTTCGATGCCGCCCTGGCCGCACTCGGTCAGGCACGGGAGGGCCGATGAACCTGGGTCGCATCGCCGTGGTCGAGGACAATCCCGACAACCGCCTC
>JANLXK010000147.1:0-7711 GCA_031365045.1 Gemmatimonadota bacterium
AAGGCGGTGCTGGCCGAGGGGAAGGGGGCGATCATCCTGGTGCCCGAGATCGGGCTTACGCCCCAGACCGTGCGGCGGGTGCGGGGCGCCTTCGGCGACCAGGTGGCGGTGCTCCACAGCGGCCTGAGCGACGGTGAGCGCGCCGACCAGTGGCGGCTCCTCCGGCGGGGGGATCGGCGCGTGGTGGTCGGTGCCCGCTCGGCGATCTTCGCTCCGATCGAGGGGGTGGGGATCATCGTGGTCGATGAGGAGCACGAGGGGAGCTACAAGAACGGCGAGGCCCCCCGCTACCACGCCCGCGACGTCGCGGCCGTCCGCGCTCGGCTCGAGGGGGCGCGCCTCATCCTCGGCACCGCGACGCCGTCGCCCGAGACCTGGCTGCGGGCCGCGAACGGCGGGGTGGAGGTCATCTCCCTGCCGGAGCGGATCGGGAGCCGCCCTCTCCCGCCGGTCGAGGTCGTTGACATGCGGAAGGCAGCGCGGGTGCCGAACACCGGCGCCGTGCCTTGGTCGATCGCATTGGACGAGGGGATCGCGAAGACGCTGGCGCGCGGGGAGCAGGCGTTGCTCCTTCTCAACAGGCGCGGCTTCGCCGCGTTCCTGCAATGCGAGTCGTGCGGGGCGGTGGAGGAGTGTCCCAACTGTTCCATCGCCCTGACGGTGCATCAGACGCCGCCGCGGCTCACGTGTCATTACTGCGCCTTTACCAAGCCGGTGCCGCGCGCCTGCGGAGCGTGCGCCCACGCGGTGGTGCAGATGCGCGGGATCGGGACGCAGCAGCTGGAAAAGCTTTTGGCCGAGCGTTTCCCGGCGGCGCGGTTGGCACGGATGGATCTCGACACCACCAGCACCAAATGGTCGCACCACCGGATCCTCGGCGCCGTCGAGCGGGGGGAGATCGACATCCTCCTCGGCACCCAGATGATCGCCAAGGGGCTCGACTTCCCGAACGTGACGCTGGTCGGCGTGGTCGATGCCGATACCGGACTCCATCTTCCGGACTTCCGCGCCTCCGAGCGCACCTTCCAACTTCTGGCGCAGGTCGCGGGGCGAGCGGGTCGCGGGCCGAAGGGTGGGAAGGTGCTGGTGCAGACCCGGAATCCCGACGCCTACGCCATCCGGTTCGCCGCGGGGCACGACGTGAGCGGCTTTCTGGCCGAGGAGCTCAAGGTGCGGGAGTCGCCCCCCTATCCACCGCATTTTGCGCTCGCCAATCTCTTGGTGACCGGTGAAGACGAGGATCGGGTGAGCTCGGCCGCGGCCAAGCTCGCCGATTGGTGCCACGCGCTGGTGGAGCAGACCGGGCTTACCCTCAGCGTCCTGGGCCCCGCCCCAGCGGCACTGGCCCGGATCAAGGAGCGGTGGCGGTGGCACGTGGTGGTGCGGGGAACTTCCGAGGAGATCGGGCGTTTTGTGCGGTACGCTGCGCCCCGGGTAGGGAAGGGGGAAAGGGAGGTGCGGGTCGTGATCGACCGGGATCCGGTGTCGCTCCTCTAGATGGCAAGAGGGCAAGAGGGCAAGTACCCTTCATTGAGAGACACCATGAGACGCATGCTGCTCCGATCCATCAGCATCACACTTGCCGTCTTTCCACTTTCCGCCTTGCCGTCCGCGGCGCAGTTGATGGGCCCCACCGACACCACCACGGGGCCCCCCAAGGGGATGACCTCGATCGTCTTCGGCGTCCAGGGGATGGACGTCGACGCCTTCAACGTGGCGCTCCGGGCCCAGGGGTTCCCGACGATGAACCGGACCGCGATCGTCTCGGGGCTCACGAGCGCCATCCGGATCGGACGCTGGGACCTCGCCTTCAGCGGCGGGACCATCCTCGGCGGCCGGGATCGATCGAGTGCGTGGCGGACCGAGCTGAGCGGTGAGACGATCCTCGTCGGACTGGGGTTCGCGCTGATCGACAAGGGGAGGTGGCGACTGGTGCCGAACGGCGGGGTGGGGCTCACCCGCGTGGGCTTCCACGTCGAACAGCGCCGCGGCGGTACGGTGGACTCGGCCCTGGCCGACCCGTTGCGGGGCGTCTACCTGAGCGGGCAGACGGGGATCTGGCACGCCGGGCTCGGCCTGGACTACAAGCTGGGGCGATGGACGGGGCAGAAGATCGGACTGGGGCTCCGGGTGGGCTATGCGAAGCAATTCGGCGGGACCGGATGGCGGGCAGACCAGAACGACCTCTCCAGCGGTCCACGCGCCGGGGTCGGAGGGCGGTATGTCCGGCTGGGCTTCAGTTTCGCTCTCCCGAGGCGGCGAGATGCGATCATCACGACACTGGCCTCGCTTATTCCGTGGATGACCCGGTAGGGGGTTTACGATCGCGCGGCACCGTCCCGAACAACGTGAGGGACCTAGCGTGTCTTGCTAGGTCCCTCGTCGCTGACGCTCCTCGGGACGGTTCCTACTTTTGTCCGCCTGTCCGCCTGTCCGCCTGTCCGCCTGTCCGCCTGTCTACCGCTTCGCCCAGCCAAGCTCGACACCGAAGTAGAAATTCCGCCGCGGGCTCGGCTCGAACACCCGGCCGCCGAAGCCGTTGACGGTGACGCTGCCGACGTACTCCTTGTCGATGAGGTTATTCGCCGCCGCGAAGGGGGTGGCGGACATCCCGCCGATGGTCCCGTCCCAGCCGACGCGCACGTTGCTGACCCCCGCCCCCCAGCCGTCGACCCGCAGGGTGTTGGCGTCGTCGGCGTATTGTTCGCTCGAGAGGGTGTGGTCGATGTCGAGCCAGAACCCCTTCGGCAGGGTGGACCGGAGTCCGAAGCGGACGAACTCGCTGGGGACACCGGGGGTGCGCTTCCCGGTGAAGACCGTCGTGTCGACCCCTGCATTGGTGATCGCCACGTAGTCGGTGAAGCGGTAGTTGGCGTGGGTCCACGCGCCCTGCAGGGTCAGCGCGTGTACCGGTCGCCAGCTGGCGCCGAGCTCATACCCGTTGTTGCGGGTCGCCCCGGCGTTCCGGAAGAATGAGCGCCCTCCCGATTCGGCATAGGGGACGAGGGCTTGCTTGATCCCGATGGTGAAGAGGGCCGCCGACCAGCTGAATCCGCTGCCGACCGCCCCCCGGCCCCCGATCTCGAACGAGAGGGCGCGCTGAGGGTTGAGGCTGTCGTTGAACCCACCGACCCCTGCCTGGGTGACGGCGAGCTCGGTGGTCGTCGGCGTCTCGAAGCCGGTGCTCACGGTCACGTACGGCACGAAGCTGCGCGAGAGGTCGAGGCTCACCCCGCCGCCGCCGCTGAAGGAGGCCATCGTGCGGTCGCCGGAGTTGTCGCCGTCGGTCAGGAGCTGGTCGGTCACCTTGAAGGTGACGGCGTCGTAGCGCACCCCGCCGTGGACCAGGACCTTCGGCGCCGCGGGCCAACTGAACTGGGCGAAGGGGCCGACTTCCGTCACCTCCTCCCGTTGCTTGATCGTCGTGGTGGTCACCGGGCCGACGGCGGGCACGGGAGTGTAGTTCCGGCGGGCGTCACGGAGTGCCTGGAAGTCCACGCCCGCGATGAGCTTCGGTGCCCGGGCGCCCGTGCCGAGCACACGCGACCCCTGTGCCCGCGTGCCCCCTGCGATCCGGTCGATCAGGTTCCAGTTGTTGGTCGCCAGAGGATTGTCGAGCTTGCGGGTGAAGTAGAACGCCGTGACCGAGAAGTCGGCCCCGCCCTCGAGGTAGTGGTGCACCGTGGCGGACAGCTGGCGCTGGAGCACGTCCTTGGTCGCGTCGCGATTGATGTTGTTGGCCGGCGCCGAGTCGCGGTTGGCGGCGAGCTCGGCGGCGTTCAGCGCGCCGGGGTTCTGGGCGACCGGCTGGTCGCCTTCACCATAGCGGAGCGCGACCGAGGTCGACCTGGTCGCGAGCCAGTCCAGGGCGGCGTTGAGCGAATTCCCCTCGAAGCGACTGTGCTGGCGAAAGCCGTCCAGCGTGGTGCGCGAGAAGGAGACCGCGCCGCTCACGTTCCCCGTCCGGCCCGAGAGCCGGATCTGGCCCTTCCGCAGCCCGAACGACCCCGCCTCATAGCGCGCCGACGCCGCCAGCGGATCGGGGGCGGTGGGGAGCGAGGTGAAGCTGATGACCCCGCCGGCGGCATTGCCGTACAGGGCCGAACTCGCGCCACGCAGCACCTCGACCCGGTCGATGGTGGAGAGGTCGATGTTGGTGAGCTGGCTTTGGCCGTCAGGAAGGGTCTGGGGCACGCCGTCGAGGAGGATCTTCACGCCCCGCGAGCCGAAATTGGCGCGGCTGCCGGCGCCACGGATCGAGAGGCGCTGGTCGACCGAGAAGTTGTACCGATTGGCGACGTACACGCCGGGGAGGTTCGTCAGCGCCTCGTCCAGCCCCACGGTGGCTTGACCGCGCCGGACTGCCGGGCCGTTGAGCACGCCGACCGCCATCGGGATGTTGGCGAGCAGTTCGGGGGTGCGGGTGACGCTCACCGTGATCGGCGCCACCTGGATGACCCGGGTGGTGTCGGGGATGGTCGGGATCTGGGCGTGGAGGCGGTGGGATGGGGCGAAGGTGAGGATCAGCATCACCCCGATCAGGTGGGTTCGCATCCCGCTAAGCTACTGTCCTTCCGGCACTTGCGCGAGGCGGCTAAGTTTCGCCCCCGTGAGCGACTCCTATCGTGGTCCCGACTTCTCGACGCCCGCCCTCAAGGCCGCGCCCGAAGCCCATTTCGCCCCTCTTCCCGCCGACGGGGTCCTCCCCGAGGACTTCTTCAGCACCTCCAACCTCCCCACCTACATCCGCCTCGGCGGAAAATGGGTGATGCCCGACCGCCCGCGGATGGACTGTGTCATCGTCCGCCGCGGGGCGGGGCTCGAGGTGTCCGAACCGCGCCGGCTCAAGCGGGGGGACCAGATCGTGATGGGGCACGCCGAGGATGGGAGCGAGGGGGTGTATGTGCACGCCTCGGGCTTCCTGGCGGGCGCGGACAACACCGGGAAGTCGGAGTTCAAGTTCATGAGCACCGAGGTGAGCCGGGAGCGCCCCGTGAATTACGAAGAGCTCGCCGCGCGGATCGGGGAACAGAAGCAGAACGGCGGGCACGTCCTCTGGGTCGCTGGGCCGGCGCTGGTGCACTCGCGCGCCCGGCACGACTTCGAGTGGTTCATCCAGAACGGCTACGTCGGCGCCATGATGGCGGGGAACGCCGTCGCCGTACACGACATCGAAGCGGCGATCTTCGGCACGACGCTCGGGATGGACAACAAGGGGAACCCGACCGAAGGCGGTCACGGCACCCATATGCGCGCGATCAACAAGGTCCGCGCCCTGGGGAGCATCGCGAAGGCGGTCGAGACCGGCCTCATCAAGAGCGGCATCATGCACGCCCTGGTGACGCACAAGGTCCCCTACGTCCTCGCCGGCTCGATCCGCGATGACGGTCCGCTCCCGGGCGTGTTCAGCAACTCCCTCGACGCGCAGGATGCGATGCGGGAGCACGCCGTGAAGGCCACGGGGGCGGTGATGGTGGCCACTGCCCTCCACGCCATCGCCGTGGGGAACATGCTCCCCTCCTTCTATATGGATGCCACGGGCCAGCCGACGCCGCTGATGACGATCTGCGTCGACCAGGAGGAGTTCGTGGTCAACAAGCTCAAGGACCGCGGCACTCACCAGGCCTTCGGCGTCGTCACCAACGCGCAGGACTTCATGACGGTGCTCCGGGTCTACGTCGAGCGCTGGGCCGGGGAGCAGGGATGACCGCCCCCACGGGGCCGACCGGGGCGCAATCGCGCTGGGAGCGCCTCGCCGACGAGGTGGCGCGGCAGGTGCCGGTGGCGGAGATCGACGGCGTCTGGGTGTTCCAGCCGCTCCGGAACGGCCCGCAGGAAGCGGGGACCGCCATCCTCTCGCGCCTCGACGGCGATCGCCGCCGGATCTACACCGCGCGCTACGTCGCGACGATCAAGGGGAAGCAGCGGGGGCAGTGGCAGTCGACGGTCGAGGAGGTCGGGAGCGGCCCGATCGAGGCGCTCGACCGGCTCCTGGCCGACGTCGAGAAGCGGGTCGACGAGGGGTCGCCGACGCCGGTGCCGGTGACCGAGTGGTATCCCGCGACGGCCGACGCACCCGGTGAAGCTCAGTAAGGACCAGGTCGCCGAGCTGGTCGAGCGGTTCCGCCGCTGGCTGCGGGATCATCGCCTTCCGGTGACCCGACAGCGCAACGCGGTCGCGGCCGCGCTCTTCGAGGCCGAAGGCCACCTCTCGGCCGACGCGCTCCAACGGCGGCTCAAGGAACTGGGGCACCGGATCGGCACGGCCACCATCTACCGCACCCTCGACATCCTGGTCGAGGCGGGGCTGGTGCGTGCGCACGACTTCGGCGAGGGGGTCCGCCGCTTCGAGGCGAGCCCCGACCAGGGCGATCACGGGCACTTCGTCTGCGCCCGCTGCGGGGCGGTGACCGAATTCACCCACGAGCGGGTCGACCGGATGCTCGGCTTTCTCGCCGACGAACATGGCTTTCTGCTGCAACGACACCGCGTGGAGCTGCACGGCCTCTGCCGTGATTGCCAGCGCCGCGATCTCGAACCTCTTCGTCAATGACCGCACCTGATCCGGGTCTGATCGTCGCGTTCCTCGCCGGGCTGCTCTCGTTCCTGTCGCCCTGCGTCCTCCCGCTGGTGCCGAGCTACCTCGGCTTCGTGACCGGGATGAACGTCGCCGAGATGACCGACCGCCGACGGGTCGCGATGCTGCAGTCCACACTCTTCGTGCTCGGCTTCACGACCATCTTCCTCCTCCTCGGCGCCGGGGCCACGGCGCTCGGCGCGGCGCTGGCGGCCAAGAAGGACCTCATCGGCCGGATCGGCGGGGTCGTGATCATCTTCTTCGGCCTGGTCTCGATGGGGGTGATCAAGATCCCGGCGCTCCAGATGGAGTCGCGGGTGCAGCTCAAGGAGAAGCCGCTGGGAGTGCTGGGCGCCTTCCTGGTCGGGATGGCGTTCGGGGCGGGGTGGACCCCCTGTCTGGGCCCCATTCTCGGCGGGATCCTCACCCTCGCCAGCACCCAGGAAACGCTGGCCAAGGGGATGCTCCTCCTGGGCGCGTATTCCGCCGGCCTCGCGATCCCCTTCCTGGTGGCGGCGTGGGCGGTGGAGGGGTTCTTCGACTGGTTCCAGAAGTTCCGGAAGTACCTGCCGTGGGTGCAGCGGATCTCGGGCGCGCTGCTGGTGCTGGTGGGGATCCTGCTGGTGACGGGGAAGTTCACCGAGCTGGCGAGTTACCTGAATGCGATCACGCCGGAGTTTCTGCGGAAGAGGCTGTAGCGTGTTGCGTGTTGCGTGTTGCGTGTTGCGTGTTGCGTGTTGCGTGTTGGGTGTTGGGTGTTGCGTGTTGTGACATGTACTCAAGCGGGATCGTGCTTGGCCGCCTGCGCTCGGGCAGCCGCCGACTTTCGCAGCCCACCCAGGAGTGCCTCAGTTCGTTGGCATTGACTGCGCAGGGTGGTCGCGCATTCGGGTGAGATGAGCCCCTCTTCAAGCGCAGCTGCTATGTGGCTGCGAACCTCGCCGCACGATCCCTTCGCGAAACAAATGAATTGATGGAAGGTCTTCGGCCAGCCTTGCTCGAACCCCTCCGCCAGATTCGCCATGACTGAAATGGCCGCGTCCTTCATCTGATCTTTCAGTCCCCAGCGGTACTTCCACGTCGAGCTCCCGCAGGCCTGACAGACTGCACGATGTAGTGCACGGGCCTCCTGCC
>JANLXK010000228.1:0-1228 GCA_031365045.1 Gemmatimonadota bacterium
GGTCGTAGGCTTCTTTCTTCGGGACATCGATCAACTTGAACATGCCGTCGGTGAGAGCACGCACGGGGGCTACGCCGAAATCGAGGAAGGGGTACATCGTCTCGACGTACGCGGTTTCGGAAGCCGGGGCGGCTCCGCCGACGAGTGCGCGGCCGTCGAGCCCCACGGGCTGAGGCAAGCCGGCGAGCGCCAGCACCGTGGGTGTGACGTCGACGAGTCGAGCGAACTCCCGTTGCTCCGCCGGGATCGATCCGGGGGCCCAGACGATCAGCGGCACCCGCGCGGTTTGGTCGTAGACGAACAGGCCGTGCGTGGCTTCACCGTGATCGCCCAAGCTCTCGCCATGATCTCCGCTGATGACCCACAGGGCGTCGCTCTCGCCGGCCGCTCCCATCGCGGCTTTCAGGTGCCCGACCAGTTCGTCGGCGTAGGCCACTTCGCCGAAGTACGGAGCTTCGCGATAAGCGGTCTTATAAGGCTCGGGCGGCGCGTACGGATCGTGCGGCTCGTAGATGTGGACCCACAGAAAGAACCGCTCCGGCGCGGTGCGAAGCCAGGCGCGCGCCGCCTCGATCGTCTCGGCCCCCGGCCGCCAGCGCGGAACGACCGAGAGCAGATCGCCCGGGGCGCAACGGTCGTCGTAAACCGTGAAGCCGTTGTCGAGCCCGAAGATCCGCGCCAGGGGATGGGCCGACACGAATGCGGCCGTCGCGTAACCGTTTGCTCTGAGAAGCGAGGCCAGCGTCGGAATCGAGGACGACAACCGGAAGCCGTGGTTGTCCCGCACGCCGTGGTGATAGGGCTCCAATCCCGTGAGCAAGGTGGCGTGACTCGGGGCCGTGAGCGTCGCCGAGGACCAGGCCTTGGGGCAGTAGAGTCCGCCCTTGGCGAACGCATCCAGGTTGGGGGTTTTGACTCGTCCGCTCCCCGAGGCTCCCAGCGCGTCCGAGCGCCACGTGTCGATCGTCACGAGCACGATGCGCTTCGGGATAGCCGTCGAAACCGCTGCCGGCGCTTTCGGAGAATGTCCGCAGCCGGCAAGCGTGGCGACCGCGGCAAGCAGGAGTGTTTTGCGCATCGTCAACGGGGCTCCGGCATTTTCTCGGAAAGCATCGTGAGGAAACCGGGCGGCGGCTCGAACCCGTGCCTCCGCGCAAGGCGCGCCTCGCGCCAGGACGCCACGTAATCGTCGAGGAAAAACGAGGCCACCGCCAGGCTGAAGTGAGCG
>JANLXK010000234.1:0-3485 GCA_031365045.1 Gemmatimonadota bacterium
CACCGACATCGACATCACGTTGATGGAGGGCTTCCGCAAAGTCGGCGCCGCGCCGCGCTGCGGGGCGAAGCCTTCGACGTTGCCCTGAATTCGTCCGTCCGCCGAGGGCCGGCCGCCCTCGGCCGGCCGGGGCCGTGAGGCCCCCGCCGGTACTGCTGCTGCTGCTCGCCTTCGGGGCCGGTCTCGCGACCGGCCTCGCGCGTTTTCCGGACCCGCGAGTGCTGATTCCCGCGCTCCTCGTTGTGGCCGCACTCGTGCGGCATGTTGCGGCCGCGCTCGCGCCGCACGTTGCGGCGGCGGTCGCGCGGCACCGTGCCGTGCTGGGGCTCTTCACCGGCGCGTTCCTCCTCGGCCAGCTCTCGGCGCTCGTAGCCTGGCAGGGGGAATCGGTGCGCTGCACTGTCAAGCTGCCAGCGGGCCAGATGCGGCTGACGCTCGTCCCGATCGATCCGCCCGCCATATCGAACGGGAGGGTGCAGGCGCTCGTCGTCGGAGCGGGGTGCGTGGGGGCCGTGGATGTGAGGTGGCCAACGCGGGACGCGGGACGCGGGTCCCGGGTCGCGCCGGTTCAGGTCGGCAGCACGATCGAGGCCACCGGCGACTGGAGCCCTAGGACCGAGGGACTCTTCGACAGGCCTGGCGGTGTATTCGTCGTCCGTTCGCTGCGGGCATCCCCGCATCCCGCGTCCCGCATCCCGCGTCTCGAAGCTCGTGCGGCACTCCTCCGCGTCACGGCCGATCTCTACGGCGACCAGGCGCCCCTCGTCGACGCCCTCCTCTTCGACCGCCACGGCGCAATCGACCGCGACACCCGTGACCGCTTCGCCGCAAGCGGGCTGGTCCATCTCCTCTCGATCTCCGGCTTCCACGTCGGACTCATCGTCGGGTGGGTGCTGACGATCCTGCGCCTGGCCCGGGTGCGTCGGGAGCCGGCGTGGATCCTCGCCACCCTCTTCGGCATCGCCTACGTCGCCTGGCTCGGCTGGCCCGCGCCCGCCACGCGCGCCGCCGCCCTCGCGCTCCTGATGTGCGTCGCCCGTCTCCGGCAACGGGTCGTGCGCTGGGATGCGCTCCTCGCCACCACGGCGCTCGTGGTGCTCCTCCTCGATCCCTGGGCCATCGCCGACCTCGGTGCCTGGCTCTCGGTCGGCTCGCTCGGTGGCGCCACAGTGGCGGTGCGATGGAGCGATCGTCGGATCGGGACCAGCATGGCCGTCCGCACCCTGAGCGGTTCCGCCGGCGCCACTCTCGCTACCGCACCATTCACCGCCGGTGCGGTCGGCAGTGTCTCGCTGGCCGGGCTCCTGCTCAACTTCATCGGCATCCCCCTGGCCGCCCTCGCGGTCCCCGCCGTGATCGCGAGCGTCCTCCTCGCGCCGCTCTGGGCCCGCGGGGGCGCCGCGATGGCCGCGGGAGGCGGGGCCCTCCTGGCCCTCCTCGATCGGCTCGCCGCCTTCGGCGCGGCGATCCCGTTCGGCCACTTCACGGTAGAGACCGGGTGGCGCGGGGCGCTGCCCTGGGGTGCGGCACTCCTGGTCGCGGCGTGGTGTATTAGTGGTCGCGCGACCGTCGCCATTGCGCGCACCCGCTTCATCGCCACGCTCGGCGCCGTTGGCTGGATCGGCGCAGGCGCCGACCTATGGACCGATCGGCTCGGCGCCCGGCCCCAGGGATTGACGATCTCCTTCCTCGACGTGGGACAGGGAGACGCGAGCGTCATCGCCACACCGCACGGACACTGGATTGTGGTCGACGCCGGTCCGGCGGGTGAAGGGCGCGACGCGGGCCGGAGCGTTGTCGCGCCATTCCTGGCGCATCGTGGAGTGGCCCGGATCGACGCCCTGATCCTG
Source organism: Gemmatimonadota bacterium (assembly GCA_031365045.1). Classification (GTDB taxonomy): domain Bacteria; phylum Gemmatimonadota; class Gemmatimonadetes; order Gemmatimonadales; family GWC2-71-9; genus CAMLHU01. The sequence goes on from JANLXK010000234.1 coordinate 1,851, forward strand.
AGCCACGCCCACCTCGACCACTACGGCGGGATGGCCGCGCTGCTCGACCGATTCGAGGTCGCACGCTTCCTCGAGCCCGCCGAGGCGATCGACGAGCAGGGGTACCGGGGCCTCCTCGCCCGGGTCGCCGGGAGCGGGGCCGACTGGCATTCCATCCGTCGGGGCGACACGCTCCGGGTCGATGGCGTCGAGATCGTGGCGCTCCATCCCGACACCACCTGGGCCGAGTGGGGGCTCGACCTGAACGAGGACTCCGACGTGCTGCTGTTGCGCTATGGTGCCTTCCAGGCCCTCTTCGCGGGCGACGTGGGGCTTCCCGCCGAGGCGGACCTGCGGGGGCAGGTGGGGGATGTGGAGGTGCTGAAGGTGGGGCACCATGGGAGCGCGGGGGCGAGTGGTGCGGCCTGGCTGGCGGAGCTCCGTCCCGAGGTGGCGGTGGTGAGCGTAGGGCGGGGGAATCGGTATCACCACCCGAGCGGTGAGGCGCTGGGGCGGTTGGGCGCCGCGGGGGCGGACATCTGGAGGACCGATGAGCTGGGGACCGTGGAGGTCTGGACCGACGGGGCCACGGTCCGGGTCGCCGCCCGCGGTCGGGAGCGCGTGCTTCCGGCCCGTCCCTGACGGCCGTACTTTCCACCCATGCTCAGCCGAACCTCCTTCACGACGATCGAGCGCTTCATCCTCGACCAGGAGCAGCGCTTTCCCCAGGCCACGGGGGAGCTCTCCAACCTCCTCTACGACATCGCCCTCGCCGCCAAGATCATCCAGGCCGCCACTCGGCGGGCCGGGCTGACCAACATCCTCGGCGCGGTGGGGCACACCAACGTCCAGGGCGAGGAGCAGCAGAAGCTCGACGTGTTCGCCAACGAGACGATGAAGAACGCGCTCAACCACACCGGGCGCGTCTGCGTGATGGCCTCGGAGGAGGACGAGGGACCGATCGCCATCCCCGAGCCGTACACGCCGGGCAAGTACGTGATCCTCTTCGACCCGCTCGACGGCTCCAGCAACATCGACGTCAACGCGCCGGTGGGGACCATCTTCAGCATCTACCGCCGCGTCACCACCAAGGGTCCCGGCTCGATGCAGGACCTGCTCCAGCCCGGCCGGAAGGTGGTGGCCTCGGGGTATGTGATCTACGGCTCGAGCACGATGATGGTGTATTCGACGGGGCAGGGGGTGCACGGCTTCACCTACGACCCGACCATCGGCGAATTCCTGCTCTCGCACGATCAGATCCCGATGATCTCGACCGGCAAGTACTACAGCGTCAACGAAAGCCATTTCGCCCGCTGGTCGAAAGGGGTACAACGGGCGGTCCGCGGATTCCACGGCGACTTCCCCGACCGGATCAAGGGGAAGAACAGCCGCTACATCGGGTCCCTCGTGGCCGATTTCCACCGCAACCTCATCGCGGGAGGGATCTTTCTCTATCCCGCCGACGCGGTCCGGAATCCCCACGGGAAGCTCCGCCTGCTCTACGAAGCGATCCCGATGGCCTTCCTGGCCGAGCAAGCGGGAGGGGCGGCGACCGATGGCACCACGCCGATCCTCGACATCGTCCCGAAGGAGCTGCACCAGCGCATCCCGCTGGTGATCGGCGGGAAGGACGACGTGGCGTGGGTGGCCGAGGCG
>JANLXK010000408.1:0-3848 GCA_031365045.1 Gemmatimonadota bacterium
GTACGCGCGTGTGCACGTCGTGCATCCGCAGCAACAAGATCAAGAAGGCGGTCTGAATGTAGGGCAGGCGTCCCGCCTGTCACAGTAGCGGCGGCCGTCCCCGGTGCGGGGCGGCCGTTCTCACATTCAGGAATATAAAAAAGGGGACCCTGAACGGGTCCCCTTCGTGCCATCCCCCGACGCGGGAGCGAGGGCATCACCCCTCGACCAGCTCGATCCGGGCCTGATCGGCGCCGTCGCCGGGGCGGTGCCCCAGCTTGAGGATGCGGGTGTAACCGCCGGGGCGCGCCGCGAACCGCGGCCCGATCTCGGCGAACAGCGTCTGCAGCACGTGCGGTTCCTTGACACACCGTGCCGCCTGGCGGCGGGCGTGCAGGTCGCCACGGCGGGCGAGCGTGATCAGCTTCTCGGCGAAGGGGCGGAGCTCCTTGGCCTTGGCCTCGGTCGTGACGATGCCGCCGTGCTCGAAGAGGCTCGTCGCGAGGTTGTTGAGCAGCGCGCGGCGGTGTTCCGACGTGCGCGACAGCTGGCGGTTCTTGGCGTTGTGGCGCATTTCAGGCGTCCTCTCCGGCCTCGGCGGCCGCGCGAGCGGCCGGGGCGGTACCCGGGTCGGTGATCCGCACGGCGCCGTCGGTCTCTTCGTAGCGCATCCCGAAGTTGAGCCCCTGGGCCCGGAGCAGGTCGCCGATCTCGGTCAGCGCCTTCTCCCCGACGTTCTTGACCTTCAGGAGCTCGTCCTCGGTCAGCTGCACGAGGTCGCCGAGGGTCCGGATGTTCGAGTTCTTGAGCGAGTTGAGCGACCGGACCGAGAGACCGAAGTCGTCGATGACACGGGCCAGGCGGTCGTGCAGCCCCGCATCGCCGGCGCCGGCCACGGCGCGCTCACCGCGCTGCACCGGCACCTTGCCGAACTCGACGAAGTGCCGGAAGTGCTCCTGCGCGAGGGCGGCGGCATAGGCCACGGCGTCCTCGGGCGACAGCGTCCCGTTGGTCTCGACGTGGACCGTGAGGCGGTCGTAGTCCGTGCGCTGACCCACGCGGGTCTCGGCCACGGTGAAGTTGGCGCGGCGCACCGGGTTGTAGATAGCGTCGATGCGGATCAGGTCGACCGGCATGGAGCGGTCCACCGGATGCATCTCGCTCTCGACGTAGCCCCGGCCCTTGTTCACGTGCAGTTCGACCGAGATCTCACGGTCTTCCTGGACGGTGAAGAGCAGGTGGTCCCCGTTGACGACCTTGACGCTCGGATGCGCCTTGAGGTCGCGGGCGTAGACCGGGCCGACGCCATTCTTCTTGATGGTCAGCGTGGCCTCATCGACGTCGTCGGCGACGACGAGGACGAGGGTCTTGAGCCGCTGGACGATCTGGTGCACGTCCTCCAGCACGCCGGTGACGGTCTGGTGCTCGTGCACCACGCCGTCCATCCGGAAGGCCCACACGGCGCTCCCCCGGAGGGAGGAGAGCAGCAGGCGCCGGAGCGCATTGCCGAGGGTGTGGCCATAGCCGCGCTCGAGCGGCTGGAGGCGGAACTCGGCGACGTTCGGGTTGCCATCCTGCTTGGTCATTTCGACCGTGTGCGGCCGGACCAACCCGGTGAGATCGATGCTCATGGTCACTTCGAGTACAGCTCGACAATGAGCTGTTCCTGGGCGTTGATGGCGATAGCCTCGCGCGCGGGGCGCTCGAGGATGCGGCCGGCGGCCTTGGCACCGTCCACCGAGAGCCACGCCGGCGCCTGACCGCGCGCTGCGTGCTCGAGGGCGGCCTTGACCGGGGTCATTTCGCGGCTGGCCGTGGCCACGCGGACTTCCTGGCCGACCCCGACCTGATAGGACGGGATGTCGAGACGCTGGCCGTTGACCTCGACGTGCCCGTGCCGCACCAGCTGGCGCGCGGCCGCGCGGCTCGCCGCGAAGCCCATCCGGTACACGATGTTGTCGAGCCGGCTTTCGAGCGCGATGAGCAGGTTGGTGCCCTTCACGCCCGGCAAACGGGTGACCTTGGTGAAGGTGTTGCGGAACTGGCGCTCGGAGAGGCCGTACGTCCGCTTGACCTTCTGCTTCTCACGCAGCTGCTTCGCGTACTCGCTGACTTTGCGGCCGCGGCCCATGTTCTGGCCGTGCTGGCCGGGCGGAAAGGGGCGCTTGTCGACGGCGCACTTGTCCGTGAGGCAGCGGGTGCCCTTGAGGAAGAGCTTGGTGCCTTCGCGACGGCAGAGGCGGCAGACGGGACCGGTGTGACGCGACATGTTCAGACCCGCCGCTTCTTGGGAGGACGGCAGCCGTTGTGCGGGATCGGCGTGACATCACGGATGGCCAGGACGCGCAGCCCGACGGAGGCTAGCGCCTGGATGGCCGACTCTCGCCCGCTGCCGGGGCCCTGCACGCGGACCGACACGCGGCGGACGCCCAAGCTCATCGCCTCGCGGCCGCAATTCTCGGCGGCGACAGTGGCGGCGAACGGAGTGGACTTCTTGGAGCCCTTGAAGCCCGCCTTGCCGGCGGTACCCCAGGCCACGGTGTTCCCCTTCATGTCCGTGATAGTGATGATCACGTTGTTGAAGGTCGCCATGATGTGGGCCATCCCCTCGGCCTCGACCATCTTCTTGGCACGCTTGGCGCTGGGCGCCTTGGTCACGGGACTGGTCACCGGAGTGGCCACCGGACTGGTTACGGGAGCGGTCATCTATTTCTTCGTCACTTTCTTCTTGCCCGCGATGGCCCGACGGGGGCCCTTCTTGGTCCGGGCGTTGGTATGCGTACGCTGGCCGCGCACCGGGAGGCCCCGGCGATGCCGCGAACCCCGATAGCTGCCGATGTCCATGAGCCGCTTGATGTTCATCGCCACTTCGGTCCGCAGCGCGCCCTCGACCTTCAGGGACCGCTCGATGACCTGGCGAAGCCGACCGACCTCGGTGTCCGTGAGGTCACGGACCCGGGTGTCGGGGCTGATCCCGGTCTCGGCGAGGAGCTTGTTGCTCGTCACTCGCCCGATGCCGAAGATGTAGGTGAGGCCGATCTCGACCCGCTTCTCGCGCGGAAGGTCCACGCCTGCGATACGCGCCATGGATCAGCCCTGCCGCTGCTTGTGCTTGGGATTGCGCTTGCAGATGATGCGCACGATTCCCGCCCGCTTGACCACCTTGCAGTGCTCGCAGATGGGCTTCACACTCGATCGGACCTTCACAGGCTTACCCCTCCAAAAACACGGGTTCAGTAGAGCTTGCCAATATAGCCGGGCAGACTATTGCCACGCAAGGCGTTACACCCGCCGCCGGCCCCTCCCGGCGACGGTCATTCCTCATTCAGTCGACCCCTGAAAACATGGAGTTGACCCCTGAAACCCCGGGGTCAACGACCGCTTCGGCCTACCACCTCCACCACCCCCACCCCCCACGGTCCGAGGTTCCCCCCTGCCCCCTTGGCCCGGGTGAAGCCCAGCAGCACGGTCTCTTCCTGCGACCCCCCGACCCCCACCGGCCGGAACCAGCGCCGCAACTCGGCGTATCCCGACAGCTCCGAGACGGCCAGCACGGTCACTACAGTGACCTCGACCTCCTCGGCGCCGCGGACGTGGTTGACCAGCACCGCGACCGCCTGATCGCTCGGCAGCGGACCGGCGGCCGAGACCCCGGAGATCCGCACCTCCACCCGCCCCGCCCCGACCACCCTGGCAAAGTCGTGTGCGGTCCAGGCGCTCGCCGCCGTCGCCGCCAACGCGCGCAGGTCGGTCTGGGCGCTGAGGCGCGCGGGCGCACAGACGCAGACGACGGCGAGGAGCCATGCGCGCCTCACTGTGCCGCCTCCTGGAACTCGCGCACGGCGGCCGACGGGTCGACGGCCTCGAGG
>JANLXK010000326.1:0-12199 GCA_031365045.1 Gemmatimonadota bacterium
GCCATCGATCCGGCCCAGCTGCAGGAGCTGGCCGACTCCATCGAGGCTGCGGGGCTGCTCCAACCGGTGGTGGTACGCCAGGCCGCCAATGGCCAGTACGAGCTGATCGCGGGCGAGCGTCGCTGGCGCGCGGTCCAGAAGCTGGGCTGGGTCAAGGTGCCCGTGGTCGTCAAGGAAGCCGACGACCGGACCCTGCTCACCCTCGCGATCATCGAGAACATCCAGCGTGCGGAACTCTCCCCGCTGGAAGAGGCGGCCAGCTACCAGCGCTTGATCGACGAGTTCAAGGCGTCGCAGGGCGACGTCGCGCGTCTGGTCGGACGTGACCGCTCGACCGTGGCCAACGCGCTCCGGTTGCTGAAGCTCCCCGGTGAGGTCCGCGAACTGCTCGATCGTCGGCAGCTCTCTGAAGGTCACGCGCGCGCGCTCCTCGGTGTCACCGACGAGCGACTCCTGACCCGGCTCGCGCACGCGGCGGTGGCAGAGGGGTGGTCGGTGCGCGAGGTCGAGTCCCGGGTCCGGGGCGAACGCCCCTCCGCGCCAAAGAAGGGGAAGGGGCCGGCCAAGCCGGTCTCCGCGGACATCCGCCGAGTGGAGGAGGCCCTGCGCAAACATCTCGGCACCGACACCAAGCTCCTCCCGAAGCGTCGGGGCCGCGGGTTGATCACCGTGCAGTATTACTCCAATGACGACCTGGCCCGGCTCCTCGAGGTGATCCTCGGTCGACCCTTCGAGGGATGAGTACCCGCCCGGATCCATGGGTCACGATCATCGTCCAGACGGACGGATCGCTCGAGTCCAAGCAGGTGCGGCTGCCCCGTTGGGGCGCACGCGCCCTCCTCATCACCGCGGGGGTCATCGCGGCCTTGGTCGTCCTGGCCGGGGCGTTCTATCTCCCCGTCGCGCGGACCGCCGCCCGGGTGCCCACACTCGAACGGCGGGTGACGCGGCTCGAAGCGGAGAACGCGCGGATCGGCGACCTCGCCCGTGCCCTCGACAGCGCAGATGCCCGATATGCCCGGGTGCGCGCCATGATCGGGGCCGACATCGTGCCCGACCCGTTGGTCCGCGCCTCCGGAGCGCCGATCGCACCGGCCTTGGCCGCGCGCGCACCGGGCGCCCCCCGTCGCGACGACGGCGCGACGACACCCAAGCACTGGCCGCTCGGTGAGCCGGGGTATGTGACCCGGGGGCAGGTCGGCGCGACGGGCGGGGAAGACACCCACCCGGGACTCGACATCGCCGTGACGATCGGGACCCTTGTGCGCACCACGGCCGACGGGAATGTGGTGGAAGCCGGGGAAGATCCGGAGTACGGAACGTTCGTCCTGGTGCAGCACGCCGACGAGTATCAGTCGATGTACGGCCACCTCTCGCGCCTCCTGGTCCACCAGGGTCAGCGCGTCGCGGCCGGTGAGGTCATCGGACTCTCCGGGAACACGGGCAATTCGAGCGCCCCACATCTCCATTTCGAGATCCGCCGACGCGGGCTGGTCGTCGATCCACTCACGTTGGTGAAGGAGGGAAGCTGACATGGCACTGCTCCGCGAAGATTCCAAGGGGAATTCCAAGGCCGATGTGCGCCGGGTCGATGGCGGGCTCTCGATCATTGCCAGCGGGACGGTCATCACCGGTGACGTGAAGACCGACGGGACCGTGAAGGTCGAAGGGGAGGTGCTGGGGAACGTGCACGCCGGCCAGCAGGTCCTCCTGGCGCGAGGGAGCCGCGTGAAGGGTGACGTCCAGTCGCGAGAGGCGGTCATCGGCGGGATCGTCGAGGGCGCCATCCGCGCCACCGAGCGGGTGGAGATCCAGGCGACTGCGATCGTGCAGGGCAACGTGACGACGCAACGGATCGTGATCGCCGAAGGCGGGCAGGTGAACGGGGGCCTGGAGATGATCAAGAAGGGCGCCCCCGGCGGCCCCGAGCTGGTGCGTCCATAGGGATGCAGGGCGGTCGGAATCCCCCGATGTTTCACGGAGACGGGTCATTCCACAAAGGTTGATAAGCGGGCAAAACTGTGGAAATCAACGATTTAGGTCGCGTTTCACTCCGTGCTTTCACGCCGCCAACTAACAGCACAACTCATTGTTAGGCATACTGATGCGCCGCTTTCTACTCACTGTCGCTACACTGTCATCACTAACCTGTTCCAAGCCTCGGGTCGTCCCCTCATTCAGAGTCGCTCTTGTCACCCCCGGGTCCGTGGCGGACGCCGCTTGGAACAGTGGGGCCTACACCGGCTTGCTGCAGGTCAGGGATTCTCTCGGCGCGACCATCAGCAACGTGGAAGCTCGCAGCCCGGCCGAGCAGGAAGAAGCACTTCGGAGCTACGCGGCCCAAGGGTACGCTCTGGTCTTCGGGCACGGCTTCGAATTCCAAGGCCTGGCCGAACGGGTGGCCGCCGATTTCCCGAACACGGTCTTCGTGATCACCTCCGGTGAGCGGGTGAGCGGGAAGGTCGCTCCCATGATCTTCCGGATCGAGGAGGCGACGTACCTCGCCGGGATGGCGGCCGGTGGGACCACTCGCTCCCACATCATCGGCTTCGTCGGCGGCATCCAGCTTCCGCCTATCGAGCGCGGGGCGACAGGATGGGCCAACGGCGCGACAGCGGTCGATCCACATGTCCGGAGCCGAGTCACCTATCTCAACAGCTTTGACGATGCGGCGGCGGGGAAGGAACAGGCGCTGGCACTGATCCGCGCCGGCGCCGACGTTCTGACCCACAACGCGGACGCCGCGGCGTTGGGGTTATTCCAGGCGGTCAAGGAGAACCCGAGGGTCTACGTTGTCGGGGCCAATGCCGATCAGTCCGCGCTCGCTCCCGGCCAAGTGCTCGGATCCGCGGTGCTCGACCTTCCCCGGGCGTTCCTCCTGGTCGGGCGCGAAGTGAAGGCCGGGACCTTCGTTCCGCACGTCGAGGCATTCGGACTGGCGAGCGGAGTGGTACGCTTCGATTGGGACACCGTCGTCGTCCAGCACGTGCCCGCGGCCCTCCGTGCCCGGATCACCGCCGCCCACGACTCGATCGCGGCGGGTACGCTCCTGCCGCTCGGTCCCACCCACTGATCTCGGACGATGATGCCCCCGACACCTTCGCTCGACGCTGTCGCCTCCTGGCTCGATGCCTACCTGAAGATCCGGGAGCTCCCCGACTACGACGGGGCGGTGAACGGCCTCCAGGTGGAGAACAGCGGCGCCGTGACCCGCATCCTCGCCGCGGTCGATGCTTCGGCCGATAGCATCGCGGCCGCGGCACGCCACCGCGGGACCCTCCTGGTGGTCCATCACGGCTTGTTCTGGGACGACGAACGATCGCTCACGGGACGCCGCTACCGCCGACTCAAGGCCGCATTCGACGGGGACGTCGCCGTGTACTCGGCACATCTCCCGCTCGACGCGCACCCCGAAGTCGGGAATAACGTCCTGCTGGCACACCTCCTCGGCCTGACCGTATCAGGACCCTTCGGGAAGTACAAAGATCTCGACGTGGGCCTGCACGGGGTCCTCGAAAAGGACCGCACTGCCCTCACGCGGGAGCTCAGCGACCTCCTCGGCCACCCTGCGCGGCTCATCCCAGGTGGCCCCGAACGGACCAAGCGGGTCGCGATCATCACCGGGGGTGCCGGGTCCTTCGTGACGGAGGCCTCCGTGCGAGGCTGCGACACCTTCATCACCGGGGAGGGTGCCCACCACACCTGGTTCGATGCCATGGAGGGCGGGGTGAACCTCATCTACGCCGGTCATTGGGCGACGGAGACCTTGGGAGTGAAGGCGTTGGCGGAACGGGCGGGGAAGGCCTTTGGAGTCCCCTGGGAATTCTTTGCCCAACCCACAGGCATGTAAGGTCGCGATGCCCGAGATCCTGCACGACTTCCCGGTGAACGTCCCCCCGGCACGGGTGTTCGAGTCCTTCACGACCCCCCTCGGGCTTGATACCTGGTGGACGTTGCGGTCGTCGGGAGAGCCGAAGCTCGGTGGCGAGTACCAACTCGATTTCGGTCCCGGGTATGAGTGGCGCGCGCGTGTGACGCGCTGCGTCCCGGGGCGGGAGTTCGAGCTGGAGTTCACCCGAGCGATGGAAGATTGGGTCGGCAGCCGGGTGGGTGTCGCGCTCGAGGCGACGGTCGCAGGAACGCAGGTCCGCTTCCACCATCGAGGGTGGCCGGAAAAAAGCGACCATTTCCGGATCTCGTCCTATTGTTGGGCGATGTACTTGCGGGTGCTGAAGCGGAATCTCGAGTTCGGAGAGATCGTCCCCTACGAATCCCGCCTCAGCGTCTAGCCGGAAAGAGGGTGCAATGGTCACCAGCGCCGCCCAGACCGTCACCGAATACCTCGCGTCGCTCCCGGCGGAACGCCGGAAGGAGCTCGCCGCCGTCCGGACGATGGTCAAGCAGAAGATGCCAAAGGGGTATCAGGAGGTGATGCGGTGGGGGATGATCGTCTGGGAGATCCCGTTCAGGACGTATCCCCGCACCCACAACAGCCAACCCCTGTGCTACGCCGCCCTCACGGTCCAGAAGCGCCACCTTTCCCTGTATCTGATGGGTGCCTACATGCACCCCGAACAGACCGCCGCGATCAAGGCGGCGTTCAAGGCGGCCGGCAAGAAACTTGACATGGGCAAGTCCTGTATCCGCTTCCGGCGCGCCGAGGACCTCCCTCTGGCAGCACTGGGCAAGGCGATCGCCGCGATCCCGCCCGTGAAGTACATCGTGCGATACGGGGAGCTGACTCGGAAATGAAGCCACGATTCTTCTCGACCCAGGCCACATTCGGGGCGTGGCTCTCCAAGCACTTCGCCGACCCGGAGCTCTGGGTCGGTTTCTACAAGAAGGACGCCGGAAAGCGCGGAATGACCTACTTCGAAGCCGTCGATGAAGCCCTCTGTTGGGGGTGGATCGACGGCATCGTTCGCCGCGTCGACGAACAGAGCTTCATGCACCGGTTCACCCCGCGGAAAGGAAAGAGCACGTGGAGCAACGTGAATGTGGCGAAGGCCAAGGCGTTGATCTCCGCGGGGCGGATGCAGGCCCCGGGACTGGCGGCATTCGAAGCGCGGGAGGCCGGACGCACGGGGATCTACGCCTATGAGCGCGAGGAAGCGGTCCTGCCGGCCGCCGCGATCGCCCGGTTCAAGCGGAGCGGGAAGGGGTGGAAATGGTTCGCGGCGCAGGGGGCGAGCTATCGACAGCGCGCGATCCACTGGGTGGTCTCGGCCAAGCGCCCCGAGACCCGGGAACGACGCCTGGTTCAATTGATCGAACACTCGACTGCGGGGAAGAGGCTCCGCCAGTTCACGCCGCTCGATCAACGCACATGATGACCCCCGCACTCCGCCTGCAGGGGATCCGGAAGTCGTTCGGGGCCACCCGCGCGCTGGACGGGGTCGACCTGACCCTCCTTCCGGGGACGACCCACGCCCTCCTCGGCGAGAATGGGGCGGGGAAGTCGACCCTGATGCATATCGTTGCGGGTCTCCTTGGAGCCGAGAGCGGAACGATCGAGGTCGGCGGGCAAGCGCAGTCACTCCGCGATGCACGTGACGCACGACGGGCGGGCATCGGGATGGTCCACCAGCACCTCACGTCGGTCGCCGCGCTCACGGTATGGGAAAACATCACCCTCGCCGCCGGGTGGCCGATGGCGGACGCGCGCGCGCGCGTCGGGCGCCTGCTCGCCGAGCGCGGCGGGACACTTGATCCTGATGCCCGCGCCGGTGATCTCAGCGTGGGGTCGCGTCTCCAACTCGAGCTGCAGAAGGCCCTCGCCAGCGAGCCCACGATCCTCCTCCTGGACGAACCGACCAGTGTTCTGACACGGCCGGAGGTGGCAGAGCTCTTCCGGACGATCCAGACATTCACGACTCGCGGCGGCTCGGTGCTGCTGATCACCCACAAGCTGGATGAGGCGGTGGAGCATGCGGACGCGATCACCGTGCTCCGGCGCGGCCGGGTGACGCTGACGTGGGATCCGGCGGACGGGCATCCGAAGCCGAGCCGCGATGATCTCCTCGTCGCGATGCTCGGCGGGACGGGACTCACCGCGCCGCCACCAGTGTCCGCGGTGAAACGAGGGCAGGTCGTCGTCGTGATCCCTGATCTCGAGCTCCACGCCGGTGAAGTGGTCGGCGTCGCCGGAGTGGAGGGGAATGGGCAACGCGAACTCCTGCGGAGCATCGCGACCGATGCCTTCATCCCCGAGGACCGGACCACCGAGGGACTGATCCTCGACTTCTCCCTCACCGAGAATCTCGCGCTCGGCCCCCGGCCGTCGAGTGGAGGGATGGACTGGTCTCGTCTGCGCGACCGGATGACCGCGCTGATCGCTGAGTTCGGCATCACCGCCCGGGGCCCGGACGTGGCGGCCTCGACCTTGAGCGGCGGCAACCAGCAGAAGGTGGTCGTCGCGCGCACGATGGAAGGGGCACCGAAGCTGATCGTGGCGGAGAATCCGGCCCGAGGCCTCGACGTGGGGGCGGCGCGTGAAGTGTTCGAACGCCTGCGCGCCGCCGCCGCCTCGGGGTCCGCCGTGATCTTCCATTCGACCGACCTCGACGAAGTGACGACCTGGGCCGACCGGATCATCGTGATGTCGGGGGGCCGCCTGGTATTCCCGCCGGCGGGTGCGGACCGGAATGCCATCGGAGCACTCATGGTCTCGCGCGAGACGTCGCGATGATCCGCCGCTGGCTCCTCCCGCTGGGGTCCGTCGCGGCAGCGCTGGTGGTGCTCAGTGTCGGGCTCGCACTGGCCGGCTATGACGCTCCTGTCGCGTTGGCCGCGATGGTGCGTGGCGCCGCCGGCTCGCCCTACGCGTTCTTCTCCCAGACCCTGCTCCGTGCCACACCGCTCATCTTGATCGGGTTGGCGGTCAGCTTCGCGTTCCGGAGTGGTGCGCTCAATATCGGCGCCGAGGGGCAGTTCTATGCCGGCGCCATCGCCGCCACGTGGACAGGAGTCCACGCAGGCGGGCTCCCCCCGGTCCTCGCGGTATGCTGGGTGCTGAGTGCTGGGTGCTGCGCTGGCCTCCTCTGGGGGGCGATACCCGCCTGGCTCCGGCTCCGCTTCGGGGTGCTCGAGGTCATCTCGACCCTGTTGCTCAACTTCGTCGCGGAATCGCTCGTCAGTTGGATGGTGACGGGTCCGATGCAGGAAGCTCGGCGCGCCTACCCGCAGAGCGATCCTATCGCCGCCGACGCCCACCTCCCCCTGCTCACGGGGCGCCTCCATCTGGGTTTTGTGATCGCGCTCCTCCTGGCGGTCCTGCTCTGGGCCTTCTTTGCCAGGACCCGACTCGGCTTCGAGTTCCGGGCCGCCGGTGCGGGCCCGCGGGCCGCGGAGGCGGTCGCGAAGATCCCCGTGACACGGCGACTGGCGCAGGCGCTGCTGGTGAGTGGGGCGATCGCGGGGCTCGCGGGCGCCGTCGAAGTGAGCGGCGTGAGCTACGCCCTGTTCCAGAACCTGAGTCCCGGCTACGGCTTCACCGGCATCGCGGTGGCGCTCCTTGCCCGACTCGATCCGCGCGGGGTGATCGCGAGCGGGATCCTCTTCGCCGCGCTCGAGGCGGGCGCCGCCGGGATGCAGCGGGACGCTGGGGTGCCGAGCGTGGTGGTGTATGTGGTGGAGGCGGTGGTGATCCTCGCGATCCTGCTGGCAGGGAAGGCCCGCCGATGATGGAATTCACCCTGCTGACCGGCTTCCTGGCCGCCGCGCTCAGGATCGCCACGCCGCTCCTCTTCGCCGCGACCGGAGAGCTGGTGGCCGAACGTGCCGGCGTGCTGAACCTGGGGATCGAAGGAGCGTTGCTGGCAGGGGCCCTGACCGCGGCCCTCGTCGGGACGGCGTATGGTCCCGGTGCTGGCGTGGTGGCCGCGGTCGCCGCGGGCGCGCTCTGTGGGCTCGTGGTCGCGCTCGTGGCGGTGCGCGCGCGCGCCGACCAGGTCATCACCGGCACGGCGGTGACGCTCGGCGCGGTGGGCCTCACCGGGGCCATCTACCGGGCGACGCTCGGGTCAGGTGGGAGTCCACAGGCGCTCAAGACGCTCGAGTGGCCGTGGGCATTGAGCGCCGTCGCCCTGTTGGCGGTCCCGTGCGTCTGGTGGATCCTCTACCGGACCCGCTGGGGGCTCGCGCTGCGCGCCGCCGGGGAGGATCGGCAGGCCGCCGCCGCGAATGGGGTTCCGGTCGAGCGGATCCAGACGAGCGCCCTGTTGATCGCCGGCGCCTTCGCTGGACTGGGAGGGGCGACACTGGTGCTGGCCCAGGTGGGGAGTTTCGCGGAGAAGATGACGGCCGGGCGAGGATTCGTGGCGATCGCGATCGTGGTCCTGGGGCGCTGGTCCCCCTTCGGCGTACTCGCGGCTGCCGTGCTCTTCGGCGCGCTGCAAGCGCTGCAATTCCTGCTGCAAGGGATGGGGCTGGACCTCCCGTATCAATTGTTCCTCGTGCTCCCCTACGTGTTCACCCTCCTGGCGCTCGCCGGTCTGGTCGGCCGGGCCCGGGCGCCCGCAGGGCTCGGGAAGTAATGTTCGGAACGCAACCATCTCCCCGTGGGCGCTATCTGAAGGCCTGTGGATCGCGAACCCTCCGGCGCCGGCGCCCGTGACCCAAGACGCGCAAGTCGTTGTCACTCAAGACGATAGCGCGGACGTCCTCCTCGCGAAGGGGGGCGACGAGCGGGCCTTCGAACGACTCTACCGGCGGCACAGTCCCCGGATCTACAACCTGGCGCGCCGGATGCTCGGCGAAGACCACGCCGCTGACGGCACCCAGACCGTGTTCATCCGGTGCTGGACCAAGCTCGCAACCTTCCGCGGCGAGTCGCAGTTCTCGACCTGGCTCCATCGGCTCGCGGTGAACGTCTTCCTGGGCGAACGCGGGAATCTGGGAACGCAGCGCCAGCGCTTCCTGGAGGACGATACAGCGCTGGCGGTGTTGCCCGGCAAGAAGACATCGAGCGTCGAGTTCTCGATGGATTTCGAGGAGGCGGTGCAGAAGCTGCCGCCGGGGATGCGGACGGTGTTCGTCCTCTACGATGTGGAAGGGTACACGCACGACGAGATCGGCCAGCAGCTGGGGATCGCGACGGGATCATCGAAGGCGGCGCTGCACCGGGCGCGCATGGCGCTCCGGAAGCACCTGGACAGGTAGGAGGACCCATGACCACCACCAACTGGATCGACAGGCTGTCGGAGTATCTCGACGGCGCGCTCACACCCGACGAACGGTCGGCCTGTGGCGCATGGCTCGCGTCGAGCGCCGAGGGCCAGACGGTGCTCCAGGATCTGCGGCGGGTCGTGGCCAAGGCGAAGACGCTGCCGGATGTCGCCGTGCCGGAAGGGATCTGGTCCGGAGTCCAGCAGGCCATCGCCACGTCATCTGTCGCCGAGGTGAACACCGACGTGGTGCCCCTTCGTTCAGGCGCGCGGCCGGCGGCCCGCCGGTTCGCTTACTCGCCGCTGCAGCTCGCCGCCGCCGCGGTGGTGCTCCTGGCGGTCGGGATCGGGTTCGGGATCAAGATCAGCGCCGGATCCGGGGTCCAGGCCGCCAACGGTCCGCGTGGTGGAGCTGGTGTGATCCCGGTGCTCGCCCGGCGGGCCGATGCGAGCTATGACAAGGCGGTCCAGGAGCTCCAGATCGTCCTGGATCAGAACCGGAGCACGATGGACACCGCCACGGTGCGCGTGCTCGAGTCGAGCCTGGCGCGCATCGACGCGGCGCTCGAAGAAGCGGAGCGGGCGCTGCAGTCCGACCCGCACAGTGCGTACCTGAATGACCACCTGAGTCGCATCAAGCGGAAGAAGATCGACCTGTTGCGTCAGGGCGCTTCGTTGGTGCAGGCCAGCTGACATAGAGACCACAAGCGAGAATCCGATGCTGACCATGATCGCCGCGCTGGCGCTGCTGCTGCAGACCACGCCCCCGACCCCACCGACGCGACCGACCCCGCGGATCAAGGTGCATGCCCCCGAGGCGCCCCGGTCATGGCGCACCCGCGCGCGGGATGAGGCCGAGGGGCTCCTCCATGACACGACGTTCGCGGTCCGCCAGGGCCAGCGGCTTGAGGTCGACAACTTCAGCGGATCCATCACGGTGACCGCCTGGAACGACGACCGGGTCCGGATCTCGGCGCCGTCGAGCAGCGACGCCTTCTCGGTCGATATCGGTTCGATCACCGTGCACGTCAGTACTCAGGCCGGACGCCACGGTGGGCCCGGGGACTCCGAGCTCACGATCCAGGTCCCGACCTGGATGGAGTTGGAGATGTCGGGAAATGAGGTGAACATCGAGACTCGCGGGACCCGCGCCGCCGTCAAGGCAAATACGGTGCAGGGGTACGTGACCATCGACGGGGGCGAAGGGTCGATCGAGGCCACCTCGGTGGAAGGGGACCTGACCATCTCGAACGTGAAAGGACGGGTGGATCTGAGCACCGTCGAAGGGGGGGTCGATCTGCGGAACATCAGCGGCACCGGCCTCGAGATCGAGACCGTGGACGGCGACATCGCCATGGTGGGTGTCGCGTCGACGAACATCTCCGCGAACTCCGTCGGCGGGAACATCAGCTGGGGTGGCGCGGTCTCGCCCACCGGGACCTATCGCTTCTCGACCCACGACGGCGATCTTCGCCTCGGTATCGTGGGCGAGCCGGATGCGACTGTGTCGGTCGAGACCTTTGACGGCTCGCTTGAATCGGACTGGCCGGTGACGCTCCACGGCACCAACCAGCGCAAGATGACCTTCACGCTCGGCTCCGGCCGGGCCCGCGTCGAGCTCTCGAGCTTCGACGGGACCATCAGCCTCAAGCGCGGCACCAGCCGCTGACCCCAGGAGCCTCATCATGAAGATCCCGACGACGTTGCTCGCCGCCGCCCTTTCCGTCCTGGCCGGCAGGGCCCGGGCCCAGAGCCCCGACTTCTCGTGGCACGGCACCCTGGCCGCGGGGAAGACGATCGAGATCCGCGGCGTCAACGGCCGCGTCGACGCCATGGCCGCGACAGGGAGCACCATCGAGGTGACGGCGGTGAAGCGTGCGCGCCGGAGCGACCCCGAAGGCGTCACGGTCCAAGTGGTGGAGTCGAACGGTGGGGTGACCATCTGCGCCGTCTACCCCACGCCGCGCCGGTCGCGGCACGACAACCACTGCGGGGTGGGCGACGACTACGAGATGAACACCAACGACAACGACGTCGAGGTCCGCTTCACGGTGAAGGTGCCGCGTGGGGTGCGTCTCGATGCGGCGACCGTCAACGGCGACCTCCGCGTGACCGAGATCGCGGGCGATGCCGAACTGCACACGGTGAACGGCGGGATCGACGTGGTGGCGGGCGGCATCGTCCGGGCGGAGACCGTGAACGGTGACATCCACGCCCGGATGGGACAGGGCGCCTGGACGGGGACGCTCGAGTTCAAGACCGTCAACGGGAGCGTGTCGCTCACCGCGCCGGCCTCGCTGTCCACCGAGATCGATGCTAAGACCGTCAACGGCTCAGTGGACAGCGACTTCCCTATCACCGTGCAGGGCCGGATGGAGCGGCGGCACCTCCGTGGCACCATCGGCGCCGGCGGCCGCTCGCTGGAGATCGAGACGGTGAATGGCGGGATCGAGCTGCGTAAAGGGGCGTGAGAAGTGAGAAGTGAGGTGTGAGAAGTAAGAAGGGAGCTCCTCTCGGGGCTCCCTTTTCACGCCTTACGCCTCACTCCTCACTTCTCACTGGCGTTCAGGCCAGGTGCTCTCCACTGGCCCGGGACTTGTCCGGGTCGACCCCGGCGATGGCCTGGATCTCGATGAAGGCGCCGTGCCGGATCGGGAGCACCGGGATCACGGCCCGGGCCGGCCGGTGGTCGCCGAGGAGACGAGCGTACACTTCATTGACCTGGGGCCAGTACGCCATGTCGGTGATGTAGATCGTGACGGAGACGAGGCGGTCGAGGTCGGAGCCGGCGGCTTCCAGGACCGCCTCGACGTTCTTCAGGGTCCGCTCGGCCTGCGCTACGATGCCCCCCTCCACCAGCTTCATCGTAGCAGGATCGATCGGGAGCATACCCGAGACGTAGACCATGCCGGCGTGGACGACCGCCTGGCTGTAGTGGCCCAACGGCTTCGGGGCATCGGGCGTGGATATGGAGCGCATCGGATCCCTGGGGTCAGGGCTCGCGGCGGCGGAGCCGCTCGCGGGCCAGGGCGATG
>JANLXK010000335.1:0-8934 GCA_031365045.1 Gemmatimonadota bacterium
TCAGCCTCACACCGTTCTGGCTCTTCCGCCATCCGGAGATCGACCCCTCCGGCACCAGACTCGTGGTGGAGGCGCAACCGTTCGCCTACCCGATACCGCCGTCGGCCTTCACCTCCAACTCCACCAATCACCGCGCCGACCTCTGGCTCTTCTCGCTGGATGAGGCGCCGCTGGGGCCGTAGGCGGGTAGGCGGCGAGGCGGGTAGGCGGATGATATGGCGTTGGAACCTTCCTGAGCGAAGCGAAGGACCTAGCTCGGTAAGCCAGGTCCTTCGTCGCTGCCGCTCCTCAGGACGGTTCAGATCCTCTACCCGCCTACCCGGCTACCCGCCTGCCCGCCCGTCTACGCCGCCAGCTTCCTCGGATCGAACTCCGACCCTGGCGTATACTCGTTCTCCCACCGTCCCATCACCGCGGTCGCCAGGCAGTTGCCGATGAGGTTGGTCATGGTGCGCGCCATGTCCATCAGCTCGTCGACGCCGAGGATCACGGCGATCCCCTCGACCGGGAGGCCGAAGGTGGTAAGGGTGCCGGCCAGCACCACGAGGGAGGCGCGCGGGACGGCGGCGATACCCTTCGAGGTGATGAGCAGGGTGAACATCATCAGGAGCATCTGACCGAGCGTGAGCTCGACCCCGGCGGCCTGGGCCACGAAGATCGAGGCGACGCCGAGGTACAGGGTCGACCCGTCGAGGTTGAAGGAGTACCCTGTGGGCATCACGAAGGCGACGATCGGCCGCGGCACCCCGAACGTGGTCATGTTCTGGATCGCGAGCGGCAGCGCGGCATCGGAGCTGGTGGTGCTGAACGCCACGATCGCCGGATCCTTCACGGCGCGATAGAACGCCTTGAAGGGGATCCGCATGAAGTACATCACCGGCACGAAGGCGATCAGCGCGAACACGATCAGCGCCCCGTAGAGCGTGAGTACCAGCGTCGCGAGGTTCTTGAGGACACCCACGCCGCTGTGGCTCACCGTCACCGCCAGCGCCGCGCCGATGCCGATGGGTGCGTACTTCATCACCAGGCCGACGAACTTGAACATCACCTCGGTGAGCCCTTCGACCCACCTGAGCATCGCCTGCTTCGGTTCACCCTTGATGAGGGCGAGGCTCACCCCGAACAGCACGCTCCAGAACACCACCTGGAGCACGTCGTTATGGACCGCGGCGTCGAAGAAGCTCACCGGGATGAGGTGCTCCACGAACCCGCCGAAGGTGGTGGGCACCGAGCGCGGGATCACGGCGGCGGTGGTGGCGTCCGGCGGCGGGATGACCACGCCGATACCCGGGTGCGTCAGGTGCGGGGCGATGAGCCCCACGATGAGCGCAAGCCCGGTCATCCCCCAGAAGTAGAGGAGCGACTTCCAGGCGAGCCGTCCCACCCGGCGGAGGTCTTCGCCTTGCCCGGCGATCCCCATCACCAGCGTGCCGAACAGGATCGGGGCGACGACCGACTTGATCATCCGCAAGAACGCCGTCGACAGGGGCTTCAGGTCGGCGGCGAACTCGGGATAGAGCCAGCCCAGCAGGGCCCCCAGGACCATGCCGATGAAGATCCAGAGGGTGAATGTCACCCGGCGGAGGATTCCGAACATTGCGCCTCGACTCGCTTACGTGGTGGCCAGGACGCCGGCCTTCGCCACGATACCGGCGAGCAGGCTTTGATAGCTGGCGGCGAACTTCTGCACGCCGTCGGTCTCCAGGAAAGCGGTCACGGCCGCCAGGTCCACGCCGAACTCGCCGAGGTGGGCCAGCATCGCCTCGGCGCCGTGCACATGCGCGGCGATCCGGGCGGCCGGGTGCCCATGATCACGGTACGCCGCGAAGGTGTCGGGGGGCAGGGTGTTCACGGTGTCCGCGGCCACCAGCGCTTCCACATAGTAGGTGTCCGGGTACTTCGGGTCCTTGGTGCTGGTCGAGGCCCAGAGCGGGCGCTGACGCTGGGCGCCATACTGCGCGAGCGCATCCCATCGTGGGCCACGGAACGTCGCCTCGAACACGCCGTACGCCGCCGCCGCGTTGGCGATGGCGACGGTGCCACGCACCTTGGCCGCGCCCTCCCCTGCCTGGTCCAGCATCGGGTCGATCTTCCCGTCCACCCGGCTCACGAAGAAGCTCGCCACCGAACAGAGCCGGTCCACCGGGTGGCCCGCCGCCACACGGCGCTCCAGCCCCTGGAAGAACGCCTCGATCACCTCGCGATGACGCTCCACCGAGAAGAGGAGCGTCACGTTCACGTTGATCCCGCGCGCCAGGCACTCGGTGATGGCCGGGAGCCCCGCCTTGGTCCCGGGGATCTTGATCATCACGTTCGGCCGCGCCACCCGGTCCCACAGGCGCTGTGCCTCGGCGATCGTGGCCGTGCTGTCGTGTGCGAGCGTGGGCGACACCTCGAGCGACACGGTGCCGTCGCCGCTCTTCCGGGCATCCCAGACGGGGCGAAAGAGGTCGCACGCGGCCTGCACGTCGGCCACCGCCAGCGCCTCGAACACCTCGGCCGCGCTCTTCCCCTCGGCCGTGAGCCGTCGGATGTCGTCGTCGTAGTCGCTCGATCCCGCGATCGCCTTTTCGAAGATCGTCGGATTCGACGTCATCCCCATCAGCCCATCCTCACGGATCAACCGCGCGAGCTCCCCCGACCGGACAAGGTCGCGGGTGATGAAGTCGTACCACGGGCTCTGGCCCAGCTGGCCCAGGGCCACGAGGGGATTGGTCATGCCACCCTCCCGGCAAGGACGGCGCGGGCCGCCTCGGCCATCCGCGCCGGCGTGAGACCGAATTCCTGATGCAACCGCTCCGCAGGCGCGGAGGCGCCGAAATGATCGAGGCCGAGCGCCCGACCCGCGTCACCCACCCATCGATCCCAGCCGAAGGTGGCCGCCGCTTCCATCGAGACGCGCGCCGTCACTGCCGGCGGAAGCACCTGATCCCGATAGCTCTGCGGCTGGGCCGCGAAGAGCTCCCACGACGGCATCGACACCACACGGGTCGGTGTCCCCTCCTGCTCGAGGATCTCCGCCGCGCCGAGGGCGATGCTCACCTCCGACCCCGTCGCCAGCAAGATGACCTTTGGAACTCCTGGGGCCTGAGGCCCGTGGCCCGTGGCCTCCTTCAACACGTAGGCGCCCTGGCGCACGCCCGCCGCTGGAGCGAGCACGCTGCGATCGAGCACCGGGAGCTTCTGGCGCGTGAGGGCCAGGACCGACGGGCCGTCCTTCCGCTCGAGCGCGAGGCGCCAGCACTCGGTGGTCTCGGTCGCGTCGGCGGGACGGAAGACCCGGACGTTCGGCGTGGCGCGGAGCGTGGCCAGCTGCTCGATCGGCTGGTGGGTCGGGCCATCTTCGCCGACGCCGATCGAATCGTGCGTGCCGATGAAGATCACCGGCAGCTTGCTCACGGCGGAGAGCCGGAGCGCGGGCTTGAGGTAGTCGGCGAAGATCAGGAATGTCGCCGCGAAGGGACGCACGCCGCCGTGGGCCGCCATCCCATTGCAGGCCGCGGCCATCGCGTGCTCGCGGATCCCCCAATGGATGTTCCGTCCCGCCACCTCGGCCGTGAAGTCACCGCCCTCCTTGATGACGGCACCGTTCGAGCCGGCGAGGTCGGCGGAACCGCCGAGGAAGTTGGGAAGCGCCTTCGCGACGGCGTCGATGACCGCCTGGCTCGCCTGCCGCGTGGCCAGTCCCTTCTCCCCGGCAAAGGTCGGCAACGCCGAGTCCCAGCCGATCGGCAGGTCGCCCGCCATCCACTGCTCGAACTCCGCGGCCTCGACCGGGAACGCCCTGCTGTAGGCCAGGAACTTCTTTCGCCACGCCTTGTGCTCCCGCCCCGCGCGCCGTCCTGCCTTGGCCATGTGGTCGGTGACCTCGGCCGGCACGTGGAAAGGATCCTGCGGCCAGCCGAGGATCTCCTTGGTCGCTTTCACTTCGGCGGCCCCGAGGGGAGCGCCGTGGGCGGCCGCTGTCCCCTTCTTGGTGGGGGCGGGGTCGGCGATCTCGGTGCGGAGGATGATCAGCGTGGGACGGTCGTTCTCGCGCCGGGCGGCGGAGTAGGCCCGCTGCAGCGCCTTGAGGTCGTTGCCCGAGGAGACCCGGAGCACCTTCCAGCCGTACGCCGTGAAGCGTTTTTGGACGTCCTCACTGAAAGAGAGGTCGGTGCTGCCATCGATGGTGATGCGGTTGTCGTCGTACAGGAAGCAGAGCTTGCCGAGGCGCAGGTGGCCCGCGAGGGAGGCCGCTTCGCTGGCGATCCCTTCCATCAGGTCGCCGTCGCTCACGAAGGTCCACACCCGATGGTCCACCACCTCGAACTCGGGGCGGTTGAACCGTTGGGCCAGGAAGCGCTCGGCCATCGCCATCCCGACCGAGTTCGCGACGCCTTGACCGAGGGGACCGGTGGTCACCTCGACGCCGGGGGTGTGGCCTCGCTCGGGGTGTCCGGGGGTAAGGGAGCCCCACTGCCGGAACTGCCGGATGTCCTCGAGCGAGACCTCGTATCCGGTGAGGTGCAGCATCGAGTAGAGCAGCATCGACGCGTGGCCGCAGGAGAGGACGAACCGGTCGCGGTCGGCCCAGTCGGGCGTGGTCGGGTCGTACCGGAGGAACTTGCTCCAGAGCACGTACGCCGCGGGCGCGAGGGCCATCGGCGTTCCGGGATGCCCGGACTGCGACTTCTCGACCGCATCCATAGCGAGGACCTTGATCGTGTTGATCGAGGCCCACGCGGAAGCATCCGCAGCGGCGGGGAGACCTGGGGTGGTCGAGCTCTCGGAGGGAGCGGTCACAGCGGGGACTCCGCAGGCGGTCGGGGAAGCTGGAAGGACGGGGGTGAAAATAACCCCGGATCGGGGGTCCCGGCACCATCTGAATCCCGCCTCTTCGCAAATTGCGCGTCCTACCGGGGAGGGGGCAATTGCGCTATTTTCGGCTTCCGTTGGACGTACATACCCCTGAGGCACCGATGAGTGAAGAACCTGGCTACCTGAAGGCCCTCCGGGCCACGCAGGCCAAGAAGCAGACCGGCACCCCCGCGCCGAGCGGTGGCAAGCATACCCAGACCCCCGAGGAGGCCGAAGCGGTACGGTGGGGACGCGAAGTGGCCAAGGAAGAGCTCTCCGCCACGCCCGGGATGGGCGGCGCGGGTGCGGCGTTCCTCTATTCGCCGCGCGCGTTCACGGGCAAGGCGCCGATCATCCTGCAGGGGGTAAAGGACCGGGACGCCCTGACCCAGCGGGTGATCGCCGCCGCGGCCGCGTCAGAGACGGTGCTCGGCTGCTATGACATCCGGGCCCGGAAGCCGCTCACCTGGAAGGCCGAGGGAGGCGCGATCGCGTTCGATGAAGGGCCGACGCGCAAGCTTCCGCAGGCGCCCGACCCGGCCAAGATGCTTCGCGCCGCCCAGAAGCAGGCCGAGGTGGACAAGAAGACCCGCAAGGTGGACGACCGAGATCGTGGGGGGCGGGGCCGGTAGATCAGTCCAAAGGCGCGTGAGGCGCATAAGGCGCTCAAGACCTCTCAAAGAGGGGCTTGGGCGCCTTTCGCGCCTCTCGCGCCTGTTAACTGGGGCGCAGCCCCATTAGCTTCCCCCCCGTAAAGGGCCCGGAATGGCCGGTCCCGTCACTGTACCCGAACCCCGATCCCGTGCCCCGCAGGCGTCGTCGCGGCGGATCTGCTCCCGCGGAGCAGGTGACCGCCAGTTCGTTCCGGACCTCCTCCACCAAGTCGATGGAAGGGAACCGAGAGTGGCTCCTGGAGCATCAGGGGCCGCATTGCGCGTATTGCGGGAAGACGATCAATGCCGAGGCCGCGACGCTCGATCACGTGCGGCCGCGAAAGGGGCAGAAGGCGTACGACCGGCTCGACAACCTCGTGATCTGCTGCCGCGACTGCAATGCCGCCAAGGCCGACATGCCCATGGTGTCGTGGCTGCTGCAGAAGAAGAGCCGGGCGGTCTTCCTGCTGGAATATGGCCAGCACCTCTCCGACTCGCTCAAGGAGTCGGCGCGCCACGCCCTCGACCGGCCGATGATCGACCTGACCGGGAAGGAGTCGGCGGTGCCGGCCACCAGCCTCCGGTTCCGAAGGGGGAAGTCCACGGGACGAGGCAGGTAAGAAGTGAGAAGTGAGGAGTAAGAAGTTGACACGAAGAGGGGCCATTGCGGATCGCTCCGATATGGCCCCGGTTCATGTCCACTCCTCACTCCTCACGACCCGAGCGCTTCTGCGACCAGCGCCTTCTGCGCCGCCGAGTGTGCCGCGGGGTAGCCTTCGGCCGGGCTCGCCCGCTCCGGCCGGCCGGCATACCGCAGCTGCATCCCGCGCGAGAGGATCGTCGGGAGCCGTTCGTGCATGAAGGTCCACGCCCCCATGTTCTTCGGCTCTTCCTGGGTCCACATCACTTCAGCCGCCCGCGGGTACTTGGCCAGGACCCCCTTCAGCTCCTCGGCAGGGAAGGGATAGAGCTGCTCCACCCGGACGATCGCCGGCCGGTTGGCGCCGAGCTTGTCGGCCTCGGCCATCAGGTCGTAGTAGACCTTGCCCGAACAGAGCACCACGCGGGAGACCTGCGCCGCATCGGCGTTCGGATCATCGAGCACCGGCTTGAAGGTGCCGCTGGTCAGGTCGGTCAACTTCGATGCCGCGGCCGGCAGGCGGAGCAGGCTCTTCGGCGTCATCACCACCAGCGGCCGCACCCGCGGATCGCGCGCCTGCCGCCGGAGCAGGTGGTAGTACTGCGCCGGCGTGGTGCAGTTCGCGACCCGGATGTTCCCCTCGGCGGCGAGCTGGAGGAACCGTTCCAGGCGCGCGCTCGAATGCTCGGGGCCCTGGCCTTCCTGCCCGTGGGGCAGGAGCAGGGTGAGGCGCGTCCGCTGGCCCCACTTCGAAAGTCCCGCGACCACGAACTGGTCGAGAATGATCTGGGCGCCGTTCACGAAATCGCCGAACTGCGCTTCCCAGACCACCAGCGACTCCGCCGCCGCAACGCTGTAGCCGTATTCGAAGCCCATCGCGGCGAGTTCGGAGAGGGGGCTGTTGTACACTTCGAGCGGAGCCAGTGCTCCCTTCAGGTTCTGCACCGGGGCGCAGGTCGCGCCGGTCTTCGCGTCGTGGAGGACCATGTGCCGGTGACTGAACGTGCCCCGGCCGACGTCCTGTCCGGTGAGGCGGATCGGCACCCCCTCCATCAGGAGCGATCCGAACGCCAGCGCCTCGGCGTGACCGTAGTCGATCCCGCCCTCGGGGCCGAGCACCTGCCGCCGCCGCTCCAGCTGCTTGACGAGCTTCGGGTGGACGGTGAAGTCTGCGGGCCAGACGAGCAGCTCTTCGTTGAGCGCGGTGAGGAGCTCCGCGCTGAGCGCGGTCTCGACCGCCACTCCGGGCCCGCTCTGGCCCACCGGCCCGCTAGCCGGCGCGCTCGGGCGCGCCGTGGCCGCCTTCATCGCCTGCTGCAGCCCCACCAGCTTCTGGTACTGGGCCTCCGCGTCCTGGTCGGCGTCGGCCTGCGAGACGGCGCCCGCGGCGACCAGGCGCTCGGCATAACGCGTCCGCACGGTCGGCAGCGTCTTGATCCGCTCGTACATCAGCGGCTGGGTGTACGCCGGCTCGTCCGCCTCGTTGTGACCATGCCGCCGGTAGCCGACCAGGTCGATCAGCACGTCGCGGCCGAACTGCGCCCGGTAGGCCATCGACAGCCGCACCGCCGTGAGGCAGGCTTCGGGGTCGTCCGCGTTGACGTGGATGATCGGGATGTCGAACCCCTTGGCCAGGTCGGAGGCGTAGCGCGTCGAGCGCGCATCGCGCGTGTCGGTCGTGAAACCGACCTGGTTGTTGGTGATCAGGTGCAGGGTCCCGCCGGTGCGGTAGCCGTCCAGGTTGCCGAGGTTGAGCGTCTCGGCCACCACACCCTGACCCGCGAACGCCGCGTCACCGTGGATGACGATCGGGACCGCCGCAGTGCTGTCGTGCTGGGCGGTGGCCCCCTTGCGACTGGTCTGCTTGGCGCGGGCGCGTCCGTCCACTACCGGGCCCACGAACTCGAGATGGCTCGGGTTGGGCGACAGGCTCACGTCGATGGTCTTGCCGCCGGGCGTGCGATGGGTCCCCTCGGCGCCGAGGTGGTACTTCACATCGCCGGTGCCGGCGTCAGGATCCTCGGGGTGATGCTTGTTCCCTTCGAACTCGGCGAAGATGCTCTCGTAGGCGCGGCCGACATTGTGCACCAGGACGTTGAGCCGGCCCCGGTGGGCCATCCCGATGGCCACTTCGCGGGCGCCCTGCTCGGCGGCGAGGTCGGCCGCGAGGTCGAGCATCGGGACCATCATGTCCACGCCCTCGATCGAGAACCGCTTCATCCCGAGATACGCCTTGTGCAGGAACTTCTCGAGGGTCCCCACTTCAGTGAGGCGATGGAGCAGCCCGCGCTGCGCCTCGGGCGTGAGCGGCGTGCGGTAGCGTCCCGACTCGATCGCCTCGCGGAGCCAGACGCGCTCTTCGTGCGACGAGATGTGTTCGACCTCGTACGCGAGGGTCCCGCAGTAGGTCTCGCGCAGGCGGGGAAGGACGTCGGCGAGGGTGGCCCCCGGCACGCCGACGCGAAGGACCGCGGCGGGGATCGTACCCATCACGTCGGGGGTGAGTCCCACACTGGCGGGCTCAAGCGCGGGATCGCCGGGGGGGAGGCCGCCGAGCGGGTCGAGTTGCGCGGCGAGGTGACCGTGGGTGCGATGCGCCTTCACCAGCGCCATCGCCATGTCGGCGATGACCATCACCGGCCGGCCGCTCGGCGAGAACATCGCGACGGCACGGCCCTCGTGCTGCAGCAGTCGCTTGTCGGCGGCCGAAGGCTTCATCACGCAACCCTGCGGCGCGAGGTTCCCGCGCAGCACGGCAAGGCCGGGTTCGCTGGAGATCGGATTGTCCAGCGGCCGGATCAC
>JANLXK010000342.1:0-3866 GCA_031365045.1 Gemmatimonadota bacterium
TCGACGTCACCAAAGGGGCCGCCGCAGCGTGCGCCCGTGCGGGCATCGCGGTCGTGAGCGGGATGGCTCGCGGCTGCGACGCCATAGCCCATTCCGCGGTGCTCGATGCCGGCGGCACCACGATCGGCGTCCTCGGCAATGGCTTCGGCGTGATCTACCCGGCGGCGAACCGCGCCCTCTACGAGCGGGTCCTGGCGGAAGGGCTCCTGCTCTCCGAGTTCCCGCCCGGTGAGAAACCCCACGCGGGGAGCTTTCCTCGGCGCAACCGGATCATCAGCGGCCTCGCCCGCGCCACCCTCGTGATCGAGGCGGGTGCGACCTCGGGCGCGCTCATCACGGCGGGCACGGCACTCGATCAGGGACGGGAAGTACTGGCGGTGCCGGGCCCGATCACCAGTGCGTCGTCGGTCGGCACCAACCGGCTCCTTCGTGACGGGGCGACGCCCTATCTGGGGTGCGACGATCTGCTCGGGCTGTATCCGGAGGTCACGGGTCACGGGTCGCGGGATCCAGACGGGTCGCCTGACTCGCGACTTGCGACTCGCGACCAGGTCATCACCGACCCGCTCCTCAAACACGTCCCCCGCGACGGCGCGCTCCTGGACGCGATCGTGTACGCGAGCGGCTGGCCGGTGGCGCAGGTGTTGGATCGATTGCTGGAGTTCGAGCTGGAGGGGCGGGTGGAGCAGCGGCCGGGGAGGGTGTTCCGACGGATGTGAACCTCACCCCCCGACCCCCTCTCCGAAAACCGGAGAGGGGGGGCGCAATGTTGGGATCGACTCCCCCTCCCCGATTTGCGGGGAGGGGGTCGGGGGGTGAGGCGAACGTGGGCTCCGGTCTATCTTCCCCGCCATGCACCTCTACGTTCACGTCCCCTTCTGCGCTCGGCGCTGCTCCTACTGCGATTTCGCCATCGCGGTGCGGCGCGAAGTGCCGTCGGCGCGGTATGTGGATGCAGTACTAGGAGAGTGGAAGGCGCTCCAGGCGCGAGAGGCGCGTGAGCGGAACGAAATCGAAACCCTCTACTTCGGCGGTGGGACACCATCACACCTCGATCCAAGTGAGCTTGAGCGTTTGATCGATGGTCTGCTCGCTCGCCTCCAACACTCAACACCCAACACCCAACACGCGCTCCGGGAGCTCACCCTCGAAGCCAACCCCGACGACGTGACCCCCGAGCGCGCCGCGGCCTGGGTCCGTGCCGGCATCGATCGCATCTCCCTCGGCGTCCAGTCCTTCGACCCCGCCGTCCTCACCTGGATGCACCGGGTGCATACGGCCGAGCAGGCTCGGGACGCGGTACGCGTGTTGCGGGATGCGGGGATCGCCAACCTGTCGCTCGACCTGATCTACGCGTTGCCCACCGAGTTGACCCGCGACTGGTCGCGCGACCTCGACGAGGCGCTCGCCCTCCAGCCCGAGCATCTCTCCCTCTACGGCCTCACGGTCGAAGCGCATACGCCGCTCGGGAAGTGGGTCGCGAGCCAGAAGTCGCATACCGCCCCCGACGAGCGCTACGCCGACGAGTTCCTCCTCGCGCACGAGCGGCTCGGCGCCGCGGGCTTCGAGCACTACGAGGTCTCCAACTACGCCCGTCCCGGCAAGCGCGCGATCCACAACTCCGCCTACTGGCAGCGCCGCCCCTTCCTCGGCCTCGGTCCTTCGGCGCACAGCGGCGTGGCGGACGCACGGTGGTGGAACACCCGCGAGTTTGCGGCGTGGCTGGAGCAGGTGGAGCAGGGCACGGACGCGGTGGAAGGGCGGGAGGCGTTGGACGCGGAGCGGATCCGGCTGGAGGATCTCTATCTGGGATTGCGGACGAGTGATGGGCTGGCCGCAGAGCGATTGCCAGCGGCCACCGTGGCGCAGTGGGTCGGTGCTGGCTGGGCGACGACCTCACCCCCTGACCCCCTCTCCCTTACGGGAGATGGGGAACGCGCGATCGAGTCTCGAGTCCGCCTGACCGCCGAGGGGTGGCTGCGCTTGGATGCGTTGGTCGGGCAAGTGGCGTAGTGCTCCCGGCGGAGCCGCTGGGGAGCTTCCAGCACGGGGACATCCTGAGGGCGCTTTGGCGCCCGAAGGATCTACCCCGGGTTGCCCCGTCCCTTTGCTCACGGCGACCGGGCGAGGGCCAGTAGATCCTTAGGGGCCTGAAGGCCCCTCAGGATGACACCAGCCCGGGGATGGGGCGCGGCTCCGCCGGACCCGAAGCCCCGTCAACTCACGCCCCCGCTTAGATTTCCCCCATGGCCCCCGTCCCCGATCTTTCCCCCCGCGAACTCCAGGTCCTCGAAGCGGTCATCGAGGAGTATGTCGCGACGGCGGAGCCGGCCGGGAGCCAGACGATCGCGAAAGGTTACGGGCTCGGCGTCTCACCGGCCACCATCCGCTCGACGATGAGCGAGCTCGAGGTCAAGGGGTTTCTCTTTCATCCCCACACCAGCGCCGGCCGGATCCCCACCGACCTCGCGTACCGGCTCTACGTCGACCACCTGCTGCACCGACGCCCGGTCGGCCAGGTGAGCGCCGACGAGCGCAACATGCTCGCCCAGGAGCTCCCGGCCCATCGCACCGCCGTCGAGGAGCTGCTCCGTCGCGCGGCCCAGGTCCTCGGTGTCCTGACCCAGGAGCTCGGCGTCGCGGTGGCCCCGACGCTCGAAGAGGTCATCCTCGACCGGCTCGACCTGTCGCAGGTCGCGACCGACCGGCTCCTCCTGGTGTTCCATCTCCGGAGCGGCGCGGTGCGGACGATCTTCGTCCAGGCGCGCGCCCATCTCGCCCCGGGAGCGACCGAGCAGGTGGCGCGGATACTCAACGAGCGCCTGGCGGGGCACACCCTGAGCGAGATCCGCGCCACCCTCGTCGAGCGGCTGCGCGACGCGGGCCACGCCCCCGAGCAGCGCGAGCTCCTCAATATCTTCCTCGAAGAGGGCGATGAGATCTTCTCGCTCTCCGGCGTCCCCGGCGGGGCCGTGGTGCTTGGCAACGCCTCGGGGTTGGCGGAGCAGCCGGAGTTCGGGACGGCGCCGCGGATGCGGGAGTTGCTGACCCTCACCGACAAGCGCGACGTCCTGCGCGACGCGCTCGAGACCCGGCGCGCGCACGGCCTCAGCATCACCATCGGCGGGGAGCACGACGATCCGCGCCTGGCGGGGTTCACCCTCGTCACCTCGAGCTACCGCGCGGGCGACCTGGCCGGCGTCATCGGCGTCCTCGGTCCGACGCGGATGCCTTACGACAAGATCATCGGCCTCGTGCAACACACGAGCCGTTTGGTGGAAGGATTGCTGGAGTGAGCGATTTCTATCAGCTGTTGAATGTCCCGCGTGACGCCTCCGAGAACGACGTCAAGAAGGCCTATCGGAAGCTCGCGATGGAACTGCACCCCGACCGCAACAAGGGGCACGATGCCGAGGAGCGCTTCAAGGAGGTCACCGAAGCGTACGAGGTCCTCCGCGATCCGCAGAAGCGTGCCGCCTACGATCGCTATGGTGACGCGGCCTTCACGCGCGGTGGCGGACGGCAGGGTGCCCAGGGCTTCCATCATGTGGACCTGGCGGAAGCGCTGCAGATCTTCATGCGCGACTTCGGCGGGGGCGGCGGGTTCGACTCGATCTTCGGCGGGGGCCAGCGGGCGCGCGGCGCGGCGCGGCGCGGGCAGGATCTCCGCGTCGAGGTGGCGCTGACGATGGCCGAGGTCGCGACCGGAGCAAAGCGGAGCCTGAAGATCCGGACCCAGGCCACCTGCGAGACCTGTGCCGGCACGGGGGCCAAGCAGGGCACCCAGCCGGTCACCTGCACCACCTGCCGCGGGATGGGCGAGGTGCAGCGCTCCGCGCAGAGCATGTTCGGCCAGTTCGTCTCGG
>JANLXK010000379.1:0-8058 GCA_031365045.1 Gemmatimonadota bacterium
CCCATGATGGCCACGTACTCGTTGCGCCGGATCTGGACGTCCACGCCCCTGAGGGCATGGACCGTCTCGGTCCCCATCACGTACGAGCGCTCCAGTCCGCAGACGCGGATGATCACGTCGCTCATCGCGACCCGCCCTGCGGTCCAGCGGGGCCGCTCGTACCGGACGGCGCCTGGCGCACCCTGGAGCTGTCCTTGAGGTCACGGATGGCCTGGTAGGTGCCCGCCACGATGGTGTCCCCCAGCTGCAGGCCGGTGAGCACCTCGAAGTATTCCGAGCCCGCGATCCCGACCTTGACCGGCCTGAAGGTCGCGATCCCCTTGTGCACCACGAAGACCCCCTCGGTCTCCTTCAGCTTGTTGGTGGTATCCGCGGCGGCGCCGGTGCCCGCGGCGGGGGTCGCGGTGGCGGCCCCTTCGGCGGGCTTCGCCTCGTTGGGGAGGTCACTGTGCTGCCGGACGGTCAGGGCGATGATCGGGATCGCCAGCGCGCCGCGACGGGTGTCGGTCACGATCTTGGCCGTGGCCGAGAGGTCGGGGCGGATGTCCCGCGGCGGATGGTCGAGCGTGATCTCGACATCGAAGTCCACCGCCTGGGTGGCCTGCGCCGACGCGAGCTGGCCCGCCACCAGCTGGGCCGAGTTGGAGATCATCGTGACGCGGCCGGTGAAGCTGGTGTCGGGGTACGCGTCGATGGTGATCTGCACCGAGTCGCCGAAGGCGAGCTTGATGACGTCGGTCTCGTCCACCCGGACCTTGGCCAGCACGGTCGAGAGGTCGGCGATGGTCATCAGCAGCGCGTTCTCGCGGCTGAACGTCCCCGGGACGGCGACCTCACCCACCTCCACCGGGAGCCGCACCACGCGGCCGCTGATCGGCGCGAAGAGGCGGGTCCGGTTCAAGTTGTCCCGCGCCTGCTGGACCCCGGCCTGCGCCTGCTTGGTCTGGGCCATTGCCGAGTTGTAGTTAGCGGTGGAGACCTCGAAGGTGGTCTGGGCCTGCTCCACCTGCTCGGCCGAGATCAGGCTGTTGCCGGAGCGCTGGAGCTCCTTGGCGCGGTCCAGGCTGCGCTGGGCCTGATCCTTGTTCGCGCGGGCCTGCACCAGGCCGGCTTCGCTCGACGCCATGAGGGCGTTGGCGCGGCTCAACTCGGCGCTGTACTGGCTGGGGTCGATCTGGAGCAGGAGCTGGCCCTGGCGCACCAGGTCCCCCTCTCGCACCGCGATCGAAGTGATCCGGCCGGTGATATCGGCGGTGACATCCACCGACCGTTTGGCCTCGATCCGACCACTGGCGGTGACGGTGGCGGTCAGATCGCGCGGGGCCACGGCCTCGAGCCGGACCTCGGTCGCCTTGTTGCGGCTCTTGGCGGCCGACAGGGCGATGACCCCGCCGACGCCGACGACGATGAAGCCGATGATCAGGCCGAGTTTGGTCTTGCGGGACATGGGCATCTCTTCCTCGTTACGGTCTGCTGCGGACTATCGCAGCCGGCGGCCGACGGCCGCCTCGAGCGCCGTGAAGGCGCGATGATAGGCGTACACTGCCGAGTTGTAATCCCCTTCGGCACGGGTGACGGCATTCTGCGCGTCGGTCAGTTCCAGGGCGGTGCCGCTGCCGAGCCGGTACCGGTCCTGCGCCAGGCGGAGTCGTTCGGCGGCCGCGGTGCGGCTGGTGATCTGCACCCCGATGGCGCGCCAGGAGGTGCGGAGTGACAGATAGCGCGACTCCACGTCGGTCCGCACCGCGAGTTCGCGGGCTCGGCGCGCCTCTTCGGCGTCATCCCGCTGCGCCGCGGCCTGCGACAGCCGCAGCTGGCGGCCGAAGCCGGTGAAGATCGGGAGCGAGATCGTCAGGCTGGCCTGGAACGGCTGCTTCTCGAAGTGGAACGGGAAGACGCTGTTCCGATCGCGGATCCCTTTGGCGACCGCGGGGTCCAGGGCCGAGCCGTCGGATAGCAGCCCGGAGGCGGTGTTGCAGTTGGCCACCAGGCCGCCGCCCGGATAGGGGAGGGTGTCGGTGAGCCGCAGGATGATGTCGTTCTGGAAGGTGCAGTTCGCCGCGGATCCCACGTCGCCCAAGTACGCCGACTGTAGCAGGAGGTTCTCGTTGGTGAACTGCTGCGTGAACCCGCTCCACCCGGCCCGCGCGGACACGGTCGGCAGGTAGGCCGAGCGCGCCGAGCGGACCCCCCACTTCGCCGCGTTCTCCCGCGCGCGGGTGGCCACCAAGCCGGGGTTCTGCTCCGCCGCGAGCGACACCAGGGACTCCAGCATCACGGTCGGGCTGTCCACCGGGAAGGAATCCACCAGGGCGATCTGCTGCACCGGCGCCGGCGGGGTCGTTCCCATCAAACGGAAGAGGGTGAGCTTCGCGTCGGCGGCGGCCTGATTGGCCCGCAGCAGCCCCACTTCGGCTTGGGCGAGTTCGACCTCGGCCTGGCGCACATCGACCAGGGTCGCCTGGCCGACCGAGTACCGGGCCTGCGAGAGCTGGGTGAACTCGCGGGCGCGCAGGAGCTGCTTCTCCGCGACCCCCACGCTCGCCTGGGCCTCGAGTCCGTTCAGGTACTGCGTGGTGACATCGGCCACGAGACCGACCTCGGCAGCGGTGATGTCCGCCTCGGTCGCCGCGGCGTTCGAGTTGGCCACCGCCGGCTGGCTGATCACCTGGCCGTCGAGGGTCCAGTTGAAGCCGTAGTTGTAGCTCGAGCTGAGGGCCGGAGAGGTCTGGTTGAACGTCGATCCGCCGAAGGTCGACGAGCCGGAACCGGTGTAGCCCATCCCGCCGCTCACATTGAAGCTGGGCAGGAAGGAGGCGTACGCGCTGCGGACCCCCCAACGCGCGGGGCCGCGATCGTTCAGTGTCTGGCGATACGACGGGCTGTTGCGGTGGGCCAGGCCGAGTGCCTCGGCCGACGTCAGCGTCGCGGTGATCGGCGCACGCTCGAACCCCGGGACCGAGGGGGTCGCGGTGGCCGGCTGCTGCGCGACGGCAGGGCGGGCGGCGCCGACCACGAGGGCGGCGGCCAAGCTCCAACGATGCATCACAGGTTCCTTAGAATGGGGATGAACACGCCCCACCTACGGGTGGGGCGCAGCACTAGTTTCAGCTTGCTACGGAACATCAGCAAGCCATTACAGCGTAATGACTTAGTATATCAGTATCATTCCGTGAGACGGAGGATCTCCACCGTCCGGGATGGGAGAATAAGCCCGGCGAAGCGCCCATTCGCGTCCAGCAGGATCCGCCCTTCGATATCCCCAGTGAGTGAGATGCTCGGGGGGCCGTCGGGGATGCGCGTGCGGGTGGCGACCAAATGCCCACGCCATCCGGTGCGCGGAACGATCAACCGGAGCGCCGCGCCGGCGTCGGTGGCGAGATCGGCCACGGCGAGCCAGAGGGAGTAGACACTGTCGTCCAGGACGACGAGGTCCGCTCCACCGGGGTACTCGTGCGCTGCTTCCCGCGCGGGTGCGGCGATCCGAACGGTGAAGCGGTCGCGCACCAGCTCGGCCACCGTGCGTTCCGGGGCGCCACCACCCACCTCGAACTGGAAGGCGGTGAGCGACCGCGTCGCATTCCGTTCGAGGGTGGTCGTGAACTGGACGCGCGGCCGGAACCCGGGATAGGACGCGGTGGCGCGCAGGGTGGACCCCGCGAGTCCGCCCCGCCGGGCCGGCTGGATGACGAATTGTTCGCGCCCGACCTCGACGTTCCCGACGCGGATCAGGAGGGTGCCCTGATCGATCGGTTCCGCCTGGGCCGCGAGTGTGGTCACCTGCGCCGCGAAGAGACCTGCGATCAAGATCGAAGCTTTCACGTCATCTCCGTTGTTGCCGCCGGCCCGCCTGTGCGCCCGCGCGCCTGTGCACCCGTCCGCCTGTGAAGATACTGCCAGAGCGTCCCCGAACACCGTACTTTGACCAGATGCGCCTTTCGCTCGGTCCCGGTACCCGATGGACACCGGCGGTGCTCCTGCTCGCGGTCGTCGTCGCGGAGTGGCTCCGTCGGCCGACGGGGATGCTCGCCCTGGCGATCATCGTCGTGGGGATCCTGGCCCTGGTGCTCCTGGGGCGTGACGGTGGTGTCCGGGGATGGCCGTTGCGCGGGGTGATCGTCCTGCTGGGAGGGGCGGTGGGGTGGCAGACCTATCGCCTCGACGGGGTGACCCGGCGGTGGCCGACGGAGCGGGAGCGCCTCGTCTCACGGGCCTCGACCCAACTGGGGAGCGAGCTCCGGACCGCCGGTGAGCTGCTGCGGCTGGCCGTGGAGCAGGGCAGTGCGGCGTGCGGCGGCCCCCGCGAGGAGGCCTTTGTTGCGCTCGATCGTGTGGTGACGACGAAACATCCTGAACTCGCGGTGGCGCTGCTCCAGCCGGACGGCGAGGCGTGGGCCTGGGCGGGACGGCATCGCGCCTCACCGCCACCGCACGCCGACAGTCTCGATATCGAAGCGACCCCGACCCACCTCGCCTTGGCGCGGCGGCGGAGCTGCGATCATGAGCGCCAGGTCGTGGCCACGCTCCTGATCTGGACCGCGCCGAGCGACCCGGCACATGACCTCGCATTGGTGGAGCGGTTCCGGCGCGAGACCGATGTCGCGCTCCGGGTCTGGCCCGGGGACCTCGCCCCCGACTCGCCCGACGTCTTCGACTATCAGTACGACACTCCGCAGGGGACCCAGACCCTCTTCAGCCTGCAGGTCCTGCCGCCCGATCAGGGGGAGCACTGGACCCTCGTGGCGGGGCGGGGGGACCTGCCGATCGCCCTCGGGATGGCGTTCCTCCTCTTGATCGGGTTCGTGGGCGCACCCCCCGGTCGCGCGCGCGCGTCATATGTACTGGTGGCCGCGTGGGTCGCCGCCCGCGCGCCGCTCGCGTCCGCGATGGGGAGTTGGGCGCTGTGGTCGCAGGCGACCTTTTACCGCGATTTCCTCGGACCGTTCAGCGCGAGTGCCGGCGCCCTGTTGGTCGCGGGCGCGGCCGGGACCATCCTCGCGGCCGCACTCTGGGAGGTGCGTCCCCGTCGTCGGCCTCTCGGGCTGGTGTTGGCCGCGGCGCTCTCGCTCGGGGCGCCCTACCTCGTCAGCAGTCTCGCGCGCGGGATCACCCCACCCGCGGACGGCGTGCCGCTCGGTCTCTGGCTCATCTGGGAATTCGCGCTGGTCGCCTCGGCGGGGGCCTGCATCGCGCTGGCCGCCGCACTCACCCGCGGTGAGGAGGACTCCCACCGGGTGCCCTGGAGCTGGTGGCTTGGCATCGGGATGGCGATCGCCGGGGCGTGGCTCGGCCTGGTGGTCTGGGCGCCCCGCAGTGGCTGGCCCGACTGGTACCCGCTCCCTTGGGCGGCCGCACTCCTGCTGCTCTTCTGGCGGCCGGCGCCGCGCTGGGCGACGGTAGTGGGATTGGGCCTCGTTGCCGGGAGCGCCGCGGCGCTGGTCACCTGGGGCGCGGAACTCCAAGGACGGCTCGAGGTCGCCAAGCGTGACGTGCAGCGCCTGGGGAGCGACCTCGATCCGCTCGCCATCCCGCGGATCTCCCGGCTTGCGGTGCTCGCCGATTCCGCCCCCCCCAACGGGGCCGCGGACCTCTACGCGCTCTGGCGCTCCTCGCCCACCGGCGGCGACGACTATCCCGCCCTCCTCGCGCTCTGGAGCGCCGATGGACGGGAGCGGGCCGAACTCCTGCTGGACTCCGTGGACGTGTCGCCCGCGCTGATCGCGGCGCTGGTGCGTGATCTGCCACGCGACGATACCACCCGCATCACACCGCTCGCGCGCGTGCCGGGCATCCACCTGGTCATGTTGCATCGACTCCCCGCTGACCGCGTGCTCGTCGTGGTGCTGGGACCCCGCACTCAACTGATCCCGCCGGCGACCCTCTCCCGGCTGCTCGAGCCGCCGGACCGGGGGGCGCCGCTCTATGATCTCGCGCTCGGGACCCCCGACCCCGGGGCGGACCCCGATCCGGGACCGTTCCGGTGGGTGCGGGTGAGCTGGGTGGTCACCGGCGAACGCCACCTCGATCTTCCCGGCGGCATTCGGCACCTTCACGCACGCGTCGATCTCGGGCGCCCGAGCCGACTCTTCGTGCGCGGCACCTTGGTGCTCGTGGCGGATGCCGCTTTTCTCGCGCTCCTCTGGTCGGTGGGCGGACTGCTGTTGGGCGCGGCGGGGCCGCGGCCTCGGTGGCGTCGTCTGGTCCGGAGCTATCGGGTCCGGCTGGCGGTGGCGCTGACCGGATTTTTCGTGGTCCCCGCGCTCGGCTTCGCGGCGTGGACCTTTGCGCGCGCCCGCGACGACGCCGACCGTCGTCGCGATCTCCTCCTCGAACAGACGCTCCGCTCGGCCCAACCTCTCGCCGCCGTACTCCCGCCCGGAGGGGGGGGCGATCCGCGACTGGACGACCTGACCCGGGGGACGGGGGCGGAGTTCGGCTTGTATGAAGGAGGGCGGCTCGTCGGCGTCAGTCATCCGGTGCTCGCCGAACTTGGAGTGCTGCCCGCGCTCCTCCCGGCCGATGCGTTCCGCGCGCTCATGCTCGGCGACGCCCTCGATTGGATGGCCGACGCGCCCGGCTCCGAGGGTCGGACGCTCCGGATGGGGTTCCGGCTGGTGCGCCCCGGATCACCGACCGATGCCGGCGTGCTCGCCGCGCCGCGGCTCTCCGACGATGCCGGACTCGGACGGGAAGAAGAGGACCTTGCGCTCGTGGTGTTGCTCACCGCCTTGGTGGGTGCCGCCGCGGCGATCGGCGCGGCGCAGATCGCCGCGCGGGCCCTCGCGCGCCCGGTGAGCGACCTCCGTTCGGCCGCGTTGGCGGTGGGGCGCGGTGAAGCCCTCCCGGCACGCGGCTCGGAGCCGCCGGCCGAGTTCGAGCCGGTCTTCACCGGGTTCGCGCGGATGGCGGCCGACGTCGCCGCGGGCCGGCACGCGCTCGACGATGCCCGGCGACGCACTGCCTCAGTCCTCGCCACGGTCGCCACCGGCGTCGTCGCGATCGATCCCGCCGGCAGGGTGTTGCTGGCCAACGGCCGGGCGCGGAGCTGGCTCTCCACCGCCCTCGTGGAGGGGAGCGACTTCGCGGCGGCGCTTCCCGACGGGTGGTCAGCGGTGGCGACGGCGGTGGCGCGCGCACTCGCGGGGACGCCGGTGGCGCCGCTCGAGATCGAGGTCGGGGATCGGCGGTATGGCGCCGAGATCGCCGGGTTGGGCAACGATCCCGGAGGGGTGGTGCTGGCGCTCACCGACCTGACCGATGCGGCTCACACGGCGCGCGTGCTCGCCTGGGGCGAGATGGCGCGCCAGATCGCGCATGAGATCAAGAATCCGCTCACGCCGCTCCGGCTCGGCGTGCAGCACCTGCGGCGCGTGCGCGGCGAGCGACCGGAGGAGTTCGAGCGCACGTTCGAGGAGACCAGCGACCGGATCCTGGCCGAGATCGACCGCCTCGACACGGTCGCACGGGCGTTCAGCCGATTCGCCTTGCCGGCCGACGCCGCCGCCCCGCTCGAGAACATCGACCTCGGCGCGACCGTCGCGGAGGGCCTGGCGCTCTATCGGCTCGACGACAGCGGCGCGACCGTGCGGCTCGAGGCGCACGCGGCGGTGCAGGTGCACGCACGGGGCGACGAGCTGAAGGAGGTCCTGGTCAACCTGGTGGAGAATGCCCGGAACGCGGGGGCCCGCGAGGTGATCATCCGGATCGCGCCGGGACGGCTCGAAGTGGTGGATGATGGGGCGGGGATCAGCGCGACCGACCTGCCGCGGATCTTCGAACCGAGGTTCTCGACCACGACGAGCGGGGCGGGCCTGGGGCTGTCGATCGTGAAGCGGCTGGTGGAGGGGTGGGGGGCGTCGATCGGGGCGGCGAGTACGCCCGGCAAGGGTGTTACAGTCACGATCATTTTCACCGGTGACCGGTGATCGGTTGTCGGTCGGCGCCAGTTGATGCGGTGCAAGTAAGAAGCCCCTCCACTAGCTCGAGGGGCATTTTCTTTGCGCGACCCGCGACCCGCGACCCGCGACCCGCGACCCGCGACCCGCGACCCGCGACCCG
>JANLXK010000459.1:0-2316 GCA_031365045.1 Gemmatimonadota bacterium
GGGGGTCGGGGGGTGAGGTCTGGCCCGGAGAGGGGGTCGGGGGTGAGGTTACAGGCTCGCTCTCGTCCTGTCCATCGTTCCCCGTTCCGCCAGCGCCGCCTGCGCGGCCGCGAGGCGCGCGATCGGGACCCGGAACGGCGAACAGCTCACGTAGTTCATCCCCAGGGCATCACAGAAGGCCACCGAGCTCGGCTCGCCGCCATGTTCGCCGCAGATGCCGAGCTTGAGGTCCGGGCGCGAGAGGCGGCCGAGTTTGCACGCCATCTCGATCAGCTTGCCGACTCCCTTCTGGTCGAGGATCTGGAAGGGATCGGCCTCGATGATGTTCCGCTCGAGGTAAGCCGGAAGGAAGCGACCCGCATCGTCGCGTGAGAGCCCCCACGTGGTCTGGGTCAGATCGTTGGTCCCGAACGAGAAGAACTGGGCTTCGCGCGCGATCTCGTCGGCCGTGAGCGCCGCGCGCGGCAGCTCGATCATCGTGCCGAGGAGGAAGGGGACCGTGAGCTGCCGCTCGCGGAACACTTCTTCGGCCACCTGGCGGACCACGAAGGCCTGCTGGCGGAATTCACGCACGGTGGCCGTCAGGGGGATCATCACCTCCGGCATCACCCGGCCGCCCCGTCCCGCCACAGTACATGCCGCTTCGAAGATCGCCCGCGCCTGCATCGCAGTGATCTCGGGGTAGATGATCCCCAGCCGGCAGCCGCGGAGCCCGAGCATCGGGTTGGTCTCCTCGAGCGAGTGCACGATCCGGGTCATCTCCTCCGTCGACTTCTTCAGATCCTTCGCCAGCTTGGCGATCTCCTCCGGTTCGTGCGGCAGGAACTCGTGGAGCGGCGGATCGAGGAGTCGGATGGTGACTGGGAACCCTTCCATCGCGCGAAAGATCGCCTCGAAGTCCCCCCGCTGCATCGGGAGGAGCTTGGCGAGCGCCAGCTTCCGCCCCGCCTCGTCCTGCGCGACGATCATCTCGCGCATCGCGGTGATGCGGTCCCCCTCGAAGAACATGTGTTCGGTGCGGCAGAGCCCGATCCCTTCCGCGCCGAAGTCGCGCGCCTTGTGCGCGTCGGCGGGGGTGTCGGCATTGGTGCGCACCCGGAGGTGACGCAGGCGGTCGGCCCAGCCGAGCATCCGGTCGAAGTGCTGGTTGAGGGCAGGGGGGGAGAGCTTGGACTGGCCGGCGAAGACCCGTCCCGTGGCGCCGTCGAGCGTGATCCACTCCCCGCCCTGGATCACCCGCTTCCCGACGGTGATCGTTCCCTTCGTCTCATCGACCTCGAGCTCGGTGGCGCCGGCCACGCACGGCTTCCCCATCCCGCGCGCCACTACCGCCGCGTGCGAGGTCATCCCGCCGCGTGCGGTCAGGATCGCTTTGGCTGCCACCATCCCGTGGAAGTCCTCGGGGCTCGTCTCCCGGCGCACCAGGATGACGGCGTCGCCTTTCTTCGATCGCTCCGCCGCCACGTCGGCGTCGAAGACCACCTGGCCCGAGGCGGCCCCCGGAGAGGCGGGGAGCCCGGTGGTCAACAGGTCGAGCGTCGCGTCGGCATCGATGGTCGGATGCAGCAGCTGGTTGAGGTCGTTGGGCGGGATCCGGGCGACCGCCTCTTCCTCGCTGATGAGGCCCTCGTCCACCATCTCGCACGCGGTGCGGAGCGCCGCGGCCCCGGTGCGCTGGGCACGGCGGGTCTGCAGCATGAAGAGCTTGCCGCGCTCGATGGTGAACTCCATGTCCTGCACGTCGCGGAAGTGCCGCTCCAGCGTGCGCGACATCCGCACCAGCTCCTCGTGCGCGTGCGGCATCGCCACCGCCAGCTGCGCGATCGCGTGCGGGGTCCGGGCGCCGCTCACGACGTCCTCCCCCTGAGCGTTCAGCAGGTACTCGCCGTAGAGCTTCGCCTCGCCCGTGGAAGGGTCGCGGCTGAACGCGACGCCGGTCCCCGAATCCTCGCCCAGGTTGCCGAAGACCATCGTGCAGATGGTGACCGCGGTCCCCATCGCATCGGGGATCCCGTGCAGCTTCCGGTAGTCGATCGCGCGGCGGGTGTTCCAGCTCTCGAACACTGCCCGCACCGCGCCCCAGAGCTGCTCGGTCGGCTCCTCGGGGAACGCCTTGCCGCTCACCTCGCGGATGTGCGCCTTGAACTCCACCACCAGCGTCTTCAGGTCGTCGGCGGGGAGGTCGATGTCGCGCTCGACGTTGTGGGCCCGCTTGCGGGCCTCCATCAAGAGGTCGAACGGGGCCTTGGGGAGGTCGAACACGACGCTCGCGTACATCTGCACGAAGCGCCGATAGCTGTCCCAGGCGAAGCTGGC
>JANLXK010000463.1:0-1483 GCA_031365045.1 Gemmatimonadota bacterium
TGAGCATTCGTGGAGCCACCCTCGATCATGGCAGCTGCTCCACCGAAGTCGAGATAGGCCGAGTTGTAGTGGCGGCCGCCACCGTTGTCACGCCAATGCATCGCCGTGTTCGTGAAGTGAGCGGTGTAGTTCTTTTGGGCGCCGAGGCCGACGACGGTCGAGTTGTAGAGCGTCGGGATGGCGTAAGGCTGCGAACCGTCGGGGCTGATCCCGCTGTCCTGCTCGAACCCCTTGTCCGACTTGTCGGCGCCCGGCGTGCCCTGCATCGTGAACACGAACTGGGCCTGGCCCCGGAACCCTTCGTCGAAATCGAAGCCGTCATCGCCGCTGTTGGCGGAGATCAAGTGCTTGACGCCGACGGCGCCGCCGAAGAACTCTATGCTGTCGTCCTTGTTGTTGAAGACGTCGATGTAGTCGATTTCGGTCTCGCGACCGACGCCGCCCAGAGTGAGACCGTTGATTTCGTTGTTCGCCGAGAGGTTGAACCCGCCGTAGCGGATCGAAACGTAGTTCAGGGTGCCGGAATCGGAGTCATCGCAATTGCGGCCGTAGGGCCCGGCCAGGAACTCCGAACACCCGCCGTAGAATCCCTTTTCGGCGGTGGCGGTGAGTCCTTCGATCTGGTTTTCACGGGCGGGGTTGGGTCCCGCCAGCGTGTTGTTCGCAACGTAGCCGTAGCTGAGGAGGATGACCCCGCCCCACTGGCCGGTCACCGCCTGCGCATTGGCGAGGTTGTCGTAGGGAGACGTTCCCGGATTGGCGCCGATGTTGTCGTCATCCAGATCCGTGAAGATGATCGGCTTCAGGCGGGTCCCCAGCGCACGGATCTTCGATCCACGGGTAATGATGAGCGTTCCCGGGTTCTGGGATCCGACAGAATCCTCCGGCTCGCCGCGCACGGTGACGCCCGCTTCGATCGTGAGGGTGGAGCCGTTGGTGACGTAGATGCGGTCGGTGAGGATGTACTCGTTGTTGGCCGTCCACGTCTGGCTGGTCGTGATGTCCGCGTTAACGAAGATGCTCGCGGCGAGTGCCGGAGCGGCTCCGAAGAGCCCCGCGAATCCGACGACACAGGCCGCGATGCCTTGCTTGGGTCTCCTGATATCCACTCGATGCCTCCTGGTTGACTGTTGGAGTCTTTGGATTTGACGGTGGAGTTTTACGAGGGCCGCGTGACAGGGAGATGACGAACGCGTGAGGAGTCGGAGGCGCGGGTCCGGGCCCCCGGTGACGAATTAACACGCCCGTAACACCCGCGTTACATGCTGTCCATCGCGAGACCGTTGAATCTAAGCGTCGACTCCGACCGGTGCACAAAAGGGGTGATCGGACCGCGAGTCGACGAGGCACGGAGGCCTTGTGAAGCAGATGACATGGAATCGACTGATCGGAGCCGTGATCTTGAGCGCCGCGCTCGTCCCGACGGTGTTGGCGGCCGACGAGCCGCAGCCCGAACCGAAGACCGAAACGACGGTCGACCCCA
>JANLXK010000489.1:0-3017 GCA_031365045.1 Gemmatimonadota bacterium
CCAGCCGATCTTCATCAAGTTCCCGAGGCCGGCCGTGATGTCGGGGCGTGACGGCGTGGAGAAGTTCCCGCCCCAGCCGGATATCCCCTTCGCCGAGGCGATGTGGCGGCAGCTGAAGCGACTCGACGGGTCGCTCACGCGCCATCAGGTGGCCGAGCTCTGCGAGGGGCGGAAGCCGGAGGATGTCCGCCGAGCGGTCCACGCTGCGCGGCGCACTCGGCCCGAGTCGGTCATCGCCTTCATTAAGGGAGCAATGGGGAAAGTTGTTCAGAGCGAACAGCCGGCGCCGAGGAAGGGAGTGGGGAGGTTGAAGGGGACGGAGGATCCGTACGCCTGACCTCACCCCCTGACCCCCTCTCCGCATACGCGGTGTGGGGGGACGACGGGCGAGCACCTCTGTTGGGCCCGCGGCACGGCCGCGGGCCTACTTGTTCGGCACGGGGAAGCGTATGCCCGCGGCCCAGCCGCGGGCGAGAGGCACGACACCGCCCGGGTAGCTCCCCCTCTCCCGCCAGGGAGAGGGGGTTGGGGGGTGAGGTCTGGCCCCGTAACTTCCCCCCGTGCGCATCGCCCACCTCGCCGACCTCCACCTCGGCTTCCGGCAATACCACCGCCAGAACCCGAACGGCATCAACCAGCGTGAAGCGGACGTGGCCAACGCCTTCCGCTCCGCGGTCGACGGCATTCTGCTCGCCCAACCCGACGCGATCATCGTCGCCGGGGACCTCTTCCATGCCGTCCGCCCCACCAACCAGGCGATCGTTTTCGCCTTCAAGCAGTTCCAGCGCCTCCGCGAAGGGCTCCCCGACGCGCCGATCATCCTGATCGCCGGGAACCACGACACCCCCCGCTCCTCCGAGACCGGCTCGATCCTCAAGCTCTTCGAGGAGCTCGGCGTCGACGTCGCCGCCGACAAGGAACGCCGCCTCGTCTATCCCAAACTTCAGCTCTCGGTCCTCGCGGTCCCGCACGAGGCACTGGTGAGCGGAGACCGCCCGTCGCTCCGCCCCGAAGGGGAGGAGATGTTCCAGGTCCTGGTGCTCCACGGGGAGGTGGAAGGGATCTTCCCCGCCGACCGCTCCAGCGCGGAATACGGCGGCGCGCACCTCAGTGAGTCGGACCTCACTGGCGGCGCCTGGACCTACGTGGCCCTGGGGCACTACCACGTGCAGACCCGCGTGCGCGACCGGGTCTGGTACAGCGGCTCGCTCGACTACGTCAGCACCAACCCGTGGGGCGAGCTGGCCGAGGAGAAGGCGGCCAAGCGGGCGGGGGGCTCCGCGGGGAAGAAGGGATGGCTTCTCGCCGATCTCCGCACCGGCAAGGTCGAGCCGCAGACGATCTCGCTCGCGCGGAAGATCTTCGACCTGCCGGCCGTCGACGCCACCGATCTTGCCGCCGCAGACATCGACCGGCTGATCGGTGAGCGAACCGCCTCCATCACCGGTGGGCTCGACGAGCAGATCGTCCGACTGGTGGTCAAGAACATCCCGCGCCACATCGCGCGCGAGCTCGACCACACCAAGCTCCGCGAGTACAAGGCCGCCGCACTCCACTTCCAGCTCGACCTCCGCCGCCCCGAGGCGGCCGAACGCCAGATCGGATCGGCCGGCCCCGGCCGCCGCGCCACCCTCCCCGAGATCGTCTCCGACTTCCTCGGCCGCCGTCCCCTCCCGGCCGACCTCGACCGGATGAGCTTCGTCGCCACCGGCACCTCGCTGATCGAACGGGCCGAGCGCGAGTTCGAGTCGGAGGGCTGATGCTGATCACCCGCCTCCGGCTCCAGAATTTCCGCCAGCACGCCGATACCGAGATCCGCCTCGGTCCGGGGCTCACGGGGGTCATCGGGCCCAACGGGGCGGGGAAGTCGACCCTGCTCGAGGCGATCGCGTTCGCGATGTACGGGGTCGCGGCCGTGCGCGGCAACCGCGACTCGGTCCGCCGCCGCAACGCCGAGCCGCGCTCACCTGTCCTCGTCGAGC
Organism: Gemmatimonadota bacterium; assembly: GCA_031365045.1. Classification (GTDB taxonomy): domain Bacteria; phylum Gemmatimonadota; class Gemmatimonadetes; order Gemmatimonadales; family GWC2-71-9; genus CAMLHU01. Next base: position 1,983 of record JANLXK010000489.1, read on the forward strand.
TCGACTTCGCCCTCGGCGCGCACACCTACAAGGTGACGCGCACCCTCACGAAGGCGGAGCTCTTCCAGGACGGCGGCAACGAACCCATCGCCAATTCTCTCGCCACGGTCACCGAACGGGTCACTCACCTCCTCGGGATGATCCGCGACGAGTTCTTCAACACCTACTTCACCGGCCAGAAGGAATTGGCGGTGATGGCCGACCTCTCCGGTCCTGCCCGCGCCGATTTCCTCAATCGCGTACTCGGCTATGAGCGGCTCCGCACCGCGCAGGATCTGCTGAAGGAGGAGCGGACCGGCCTCCGGTCGCGCATCAGCACGCTCGAGGGGAGCCTGCCCGATCCTGCCGTGCTGGACACCGAGGAGAAGAGCGCGGTCGAACGGCTGAACGGCGCGGAGGCGGAGTCGAAGAGTGCCGATGCCGCGCTGCAGGAGGCCGATACCCGGGTGGCCGAGGCGCGCCCGCGGTGGGACGCGGTGCAGACGCTGCGTGAGAGGGTCGTGGCGCTCGAGGCCGACCTCAAGCTGGCCGAGCACAAGGCCGGGGACGCGCGTGAGAAGTTCACCGCGCTCGATGGTCAGATGGCCACGGCGCTCTCTGCCCAGACCAAACTCGCCGAGATCGAGCCGAAAGTGGCCCCGCTGGCCGAGCTCAAGACCGAGCTGTACCAGCTGGACCAGCTCGCGGAACGGGTGCGGATGCGGATGGGCGCGGTCTCGACGCTGCAGGAGGTGCGCGCGCAGCGGACGGCCATCACCCAGCGCCTGGTGCTCCTCGCGACGGAGCGCGCCGTGGCGGACGCCAACGCCAGGGTCCAGGGCCTGACCGCCCGGCGACTGGAGCTGCAGGAGCGTGGGGAGGAACTCCGTGCCGCCTGGGTGCGCGACCGGCAGGACGCCGAGTCGAAGATCCAGTCGCTGCTGGATCAGCACCAGGATCTGGCCGACCAGCGCTCGCGGCTCGAGACCGCCGGACAAGAAGGGGATTGTCCCACCTGTGGCCGTCCGCTCGGGGGCGTCCACGAGCACGTGCTCG
>JANLXK010000493.1:0-12154 GCA_031365045.1 Gemmatimonadota bacterium
AGGCAGAGCTCGCCCACCGACTGGATGAAGTACACCGCGACGAGGGTCCAGAAGGGGATCTTGCCGTCGATGCCGATGAGGCTCGAGAGTGCGAACATCAGCAGCAGGAAGGCGAAGCCGTTGAATAGCAGCCCCAGCCCGAACTTCCGGGGGATCGACGGGTTGGCCCCCTTCCGGGCCAGCAACACCCAGGCCCAGGCCACCAGCGGGGCCAGCGCGATGATCGCGATCGAGTTGACGCTCTGGAACCACCCGGTCGGGAAGGTGAAATCGCCGAGGTCGCGGCGGACGATCTGGTCCGCGAGGAAGGTGAATGAGCTGCCGGCCTGCTCGAAGAACATCCAGAACAGGATGTTGAAGATGAAAATGACCAGCATGGCGATCGTCTTGTCCCGGGCCACCGTGCCTTCGCGGATCCCCTCCAGCATCAGCAGGACCGCCAGTCCGATGAACATCACGGTCAGCACCACCTGCAGCGCCTGTGCACCGACGGCCAGCAGCAGGTAGATGCACGGGATCATCAACAGCCCGCCCGCCACCACGTAGGCCACGCGCTTCATCCCCAGGGCGTCCGCCGGGGGGGCCCCGATGCCCTGCAGTTGCGCACGCCCGATGTAGAACCACACCAGCGACACCAGCATGCCCGCACCGGCCGCCATGAAGACGAACTTGTAGGCCGGTGCGGCCGCGCTGCCGAAGACCGTCTGCGCCAGCCACCCCGTCAGCAGCGGCGCGACGAATGCGCCCGCGTTGATGCCCATGTAGAAGATGGTGAATCCGCTGTCGCGGCGTTCGTCGCTGGTGGCGTACAGCTTGCCGACCATCGTCGAGATGTTCGGCTTGAACAGCCCGTTGCCGGTGACGATCGTCGCCAGGCCGATCTTGAAGAGCAGCGGGTCCGGCAGGGTGATCATGAACAGCCCCGCCGCCATGAACACGGCGCCCACCAGGATCGACCGCTGGTATCCGATGACCTTGTCGGCGACATACCCGCCGAGGATGGCCGTGGCATACACCAGCGCAAGGTACGAGCCGTAGGTCAGGGTCGCGTCGGCCTGGCCGGTGGCGGATCCCCCGTGGAACTGCGCGACGATGTAGAGCACAAGCGCCCAGCGGATGCCGTAGAACGCGAAGCGCTCCCAGAATTCCGACATGAAGAGCATCCACAGGGGTCGCGGATGTCCCAGCAGGTCGGGGAACTGTCGATCGGCGGCAGCAGGTGTGGCGGCGGCACTGCCCATACGGCGTCTCCGGGCGTTGGGGTGTTGGTCGTCGGGTGGGCGCGCGGCTCCTCGAGTCGCGGTGCCCGGAATCGCAGGGCCTCCAAGAACATACCCCGGTGGTTGGGTGCTACGCCACGATCCCGCAGGCGATCCGCGCCCCGCTGTTGCCGCTCGGGTCGGTGTGCCCGTCATCCGGACCGGCGTGGATGATCACGGCCGAGCCGTCGCCGTCGAAGAGGCGCCGCAGTTCGAACTGGGTACCCCGGGAGCCGAGTCGGAGGGTGACTCGGGCGGTCCCATCGGGCCCCACCAGGAGGTTCGGCAGGTCGCCCAGGTGCCACCCCGCCGGGTTCAATCGGCCATGATGGTGCGCGCCGTCATCGAGGTGTGGCCCCGCGGTCAGGAAGTCGGGGCGCTCGCACCGGCCGGCGGCGTGGACATGGACGCCGTGGGCGCCCGGGGCCAGATCGTGCACGTCGAACTTCATGTCGAGCCCGGCCGAGTCGGCCGTGAGGACCACATTCCCGACCGCGCGCCCGTCGGCGTCGAACAGGGCGACCGGCAGCGCCTCCGCCTTGTTGTGTGGAGGGCCCATTGCTACCGAACAGGCGGCAAGAAAAAGGAGCGGCAGGGCGCGCACGATCAGCTTCACGGGGTCACCGGTGCGGGGAGTCGGGAAGCGCTCACCAGGCCGGTCACTTCGCCGTCGGGGCCGCGGAAGGGAGCGATAAGGATGTCATACTCGCGCGGTCCGGACGGAAGGGGGAGCTGCGCGCGCACGTGCAGCACATCCCCCGTCGAGAAGACGACGCGATGGTGCTCGGCCAGGAGGAGGGCGAGGTCGGGGGCGAGCACGTCGTAGACCGTCCGGCCCAGGAGTTCATCGCGGGGGAGACCGGCGGCTTCGCGCGCGAACGCTTCGCTCGTCATCGTGAATCGCTGGGTGGTCCGGTCGATCACGTAGAAGAGGTCGGGGAACACCGACAGCACCGCGTCGCGCTCGGCCACCCGTCGCTGCAGCTGCCGCTCGAGCGCGCGGGCCTCGTCAGCGAGGGCGCGCACGCGATCGGCCAGGGCGTGCTCCTCCCGCCGTCGCTGGGCGATCGCGAGTTCCATCTGCCGCTCCAGGTCGCTGCGGACCGGATCGGGACCGGTGGCACCCGGCACGGTCACGAGGGTCCGTTCGGAACGGCGGATGCTCCGCACCATGGTGGCGAGGAGGAGCCCGGTGAATGCCGCCGTGTCGAGGAAGCTGTGCAACAGCACCAGCGAGTCATTCAGCGCGGAGGTGACCAGTGGGCCCCGATGCAGCGTCGTGGCGATGATGGCCACGGTCGCGATCACGAACGACGCGAGCAGCGTTGCCCGCCGGCCGAGGCGGAAGGCGGTCCAGGAGAGGAAGGCGATCGGCAGCGCCAGGAGCAGCGTCGCGGTCGCGCTGGGGAGCCAGGGCCCGAACATCGTGAACAGGAGGGCGCAGAGGACAGCGCCGCTCCCCAGCGCGAGCCAAGTGCGGGGACCGGGGAAGCGAGGGAACCCGAGCCGCCCGATCAGTACCACGAGCGGTGCGACGAGGATCACCCCGCCGGCGTCGCCCAGCCACCAGGTGGTCCAGACCACGCCGACCCGTGAAATGGGGAGGACACCGCCCAGGAGGAGGACCGAGGTGCCGACGGTGGCGCTCAGGGTGGTGGCGAGGAGCCCGGCGAGAAGGGCGTAGGCCATCGCGTCCCGCGGACGGCCGAGGTCCTCTTCCAGTCCGCGGACCAGCTCGACGAGGGTGCTCCCAGCCAGCGCCATCAGCGCGCTGCCGGTGGCGATCCCGACGGCGAGTGCCATCGCCACCGGGCGCTCGATCAGTCCCCCCTGCAGGAAGAACCAGAGGTTGTACGCGAAGGCGCCGAGCCAGATCCCGGGCCAGACGCCGGCGCCCCAGAGGATCAGCGCGCCAACGGCCAACCCCGAGGGGACCCACACCGCCGTGACGTTACCGGGATCGATCGCGACATACTGGCCGAGCCGCGCGGTGACCGCGTAGGCCACCGCGATCGTGATCACGCGGGCCGGATACGCGAGCGGACGGGCGATCATGGGGGGAAAGTCAGCGACGGGATCTCGAGGCCGCGATCACGGTCCGAGATCCCGTCGAGGGCCGGCGCGGGATGCGCCGGAGGGTCACTCGCCGTCGCCGGTGGGCAACAGCGTACGCCACAAGGTCTCCGAGCCCTTCCGGAATCCCTTCACGGTGATCTTGATCCCCTCGGGGGAGATCACCACGGTGTAGGTCTTGCCGTCGAGCTCGAGCTCGCGCTTGATCGCCTTGTCGAGTTTGGTCGCCATCGGGTTCTCGGGTCGAAGGTGGTGGCGTGATACCGGCCGGTCGCGCCGGGTCGTTTCACGGTTGCGTCGATCAGACAGGGTGGAAGCTGTCGCCATCGCCCGTCCCGGTCAACCCTGAGGGCCGGGCCGCTCCCACCAGGAGGAGGGCCAAGGTGAGGAGGATCACGGCCCCGAGCTGGTGCAGCGCGGCCACCGGGATCGGCACCGCCAGGAGCAGGGTGGACACCCCGACCAGCGCCTGCACCCCCGCCATCCCGGCCAACCACCCCGTCAGGATGCGCCCCGACGACGAAAGCGTGAGGCGCCGCCGCGCGAAGCTCCAGAGCGCCAGCGCGCCGAGCAGCGCGCCGATCCCGAGCCAGCGATGATGGAACTGCACCGCCGCTGGATTCTCGAATGCATTCCGCCACGCGGGGTGGAGTTGAGCGTAGCCGGCGGGGATGAAGGACCCCCCCATGAGCGGAAAGGTGTTCCACCCGCGCCCCGCGTCGAGTCCGGCGACGAACGCGCCGGCCAGGATGGTGAGATAGACATACGCAGCGTACGCCGCCGCCCAGCGCGCCAGCCGCCGGTCGCCGCCCGAGTTCGGCGAAGCAAGCAGCTCGGCCGCGGTCCAGAGCGTCACGCCGTAGATCAGGAGCGCGAGCCCGAGGTGCGCGGCGAGGCGATACTGGCTCACATCCACCCGATCCACGAGCCCGGAGCTGACCATGTACCAGCCGAGCGCTCCCTGCGCGCCGAGGAGCAGGAGGATGCCGGCGAGCCGCCGTGCGAGAGGACCGCGAACCGTCCCCTTTGCCACGAACCAGACCAGCGGCACGGCGAAGGCGAGGCCGAGGAGGCGGGCCCAGAGGCGGTGGAGGTACTCCCAGAAGTAGATCCGCTGGAACTCACCCAGGGTCATCCCGGCGTGGAGGGTCCGGGACTCGGGGATCTGCTGGTACCGGGCGAACTCCGATTCCCACGCCGCGTGCGTGAGCGGCGGGAGGACGCCGGCGACCGGTTTCCACTCGGTGATCGAGAGCCCCGACTCGGTCAGGCGGGTGATGCCGCCGATCACCACGAGGGCGACGAGCATGGCGCACCAGAGGGCGAGCCAGAGACCGACGGGGCGGCTGTTCGTGGAAGGCATGAGGGAAATGTAAGAGGTGTTGCGTGTTGGGTGTTGGGTGTTGGGTGTCGGACCCTCAACGCACTACGCAACACGCAACACACAACACGCAGTACATTCACTCATCCTCTCAGGAGACCACCATGCGTTGGACCCCCGGTGGCACCAGCGACAACATCGAAGATCGGCGCGGTGAAGGAGGCGGTGGCAGGCTCCGGCTCCCCGGCGGCCGACTCGGCCTCGGCGTGGTGGTCGTCCTGGTCGTCGGCAGCCTGATCTTCAAGCGGAACCTCTTCACCCTGCTGGACGGGTCCGCCGGCGCCACGAACGGCCCGGTGCAGAGCTCCGCCCAGGAGGACTCGCTCGTCCGGTTCGTCAGCGTCGTGCTCGACAGCGCCCAGGCCGACTGGGCGCGGGTCCTCCCTGCCGCGGGCACACCGTACCGTCCCGCCAAACTGGTCCTCTTCCGCGGTGCGGTGAATTCCGGGTGCGGCGAAGCGCAGTCGGCGATGGGCCCGTTCTATTGTCCCGGCGACGAGAAGGTCTACATCGACCTCGGCTTCTACCAGGAACTCCGCGACCGATTCGGGGCGCCGGGTGACTTCGCGCAGGCGTACGTCCTCGCGCACGAGCTTGGCCACCACGTCCAGAAGCTCCTCGGCACCGAGGCGAAGGTGCGGAATCTGCAGCGCGGGTCGCCCGACCAGGAGAATGACTTCTCGGTCCGGCTCGAGTTGCAGGCCGATTGCTACGCCGGCGTCTGGGCGCACGAGGCGGATCGGCAGGGGATGCTCGAAGGGGGGGACATCGAGGAAGGGATGGGGGCCGCGGCGGCCGTTGGTGACGACCGGCTGCAGCGCCAGGCGGGGCAGGCGGTCGATCCGGAAGGATTCACGCACGGCACCAGCGCCCAGCGCACCGAATGGTTCCGCCGCGGGTTCGAGCGGGGTGACATCCGGAGTTGCGACACCTTCTCCCAATAGAGACGGGAGGAGACATGAGGAGACGGGAGGAGACGACAAGCAGTTCGACTCCTCTCGTCTCCTTTTGTCTCCTATCGACTCACTTCCTCCAGCACTTCGAGGATGTGGCGATACCGGATCCCCGTCGCCCGCGCCATCCCCACTCCACAGGGAAGATTCGATGTGACGCCGAGCGTGCACCGCGCCGTCGCGATCTCGGCCGCCATCGGTGCGGTGGCGCTCGCGGTCAGTTCGGGGTGGGTGAAGCCGCGATCCCCCGCGAATCCGCAGCATCCACCCCCCATCGGCTCCACGACCCGCACCGCCACGGCGTGCGCGAGGGCGCGGAGATCCTCGGCGATGCCGAGGTGCTGGGCACCACAGCTGATGTGGAGCGCGAGGTCGGGGACCTGACGCTTGATGGTGAGATGGGGCAGGAGCGTCTCGCGCGCGAAGGTGACGCTGTCGACGAAGTTGAGGGTGCTTCCCTCCGAGAAGGCGTGAGCGCAGGAGCTCCCGTTCACGACGATCGGGAGCCGGCCTTCCTCGCTCACTCGCCGCAGATGATCGATGGTCCCCCCGCGGAGCGCATCACCGGCGTCAGGGAACCCCTTCGAGTGAAATGGGAGACCGCAGCATTTGTCCCCCAGGTCGTCGGGTACCCGCAGGAACACTCCGGCGCGCTCCGCCAGCACCAACAACGGGTCGCCGCCGCCCGCCAGCACCCGTCCCATGCAACTCGGGAAGTAGACCGCCGCCGCGTCCGCCCGATCCCGCGCGGCGGGCGCGGCGTGCCCTGCGGCGGGCAGATCCATCCCGACCGCATGCCCAGCCCGCACCAGCGTGCGGCCGAGCGCTACCAGCGCGCCATAGCGCGTGGCGCCGAGCCGCGCGATGCCGCTCGTCAGCGCCGATCGCGACTCGGCGCGTAGCCGAGTGACCATCGCGCCGGTGTCGATGTCCACCGGGCAGGCGAGGGCGCAGACCCCGTCGGTGGCGCAGGTGTCGAGACCCGGATAGCTCCACTCGCGGTCGAGTGACGCGACGCCCGCGCGGTCGCCGGCCGCGCTCCGGCGTGCGCGTTCGCGCTGGACCACGATCCGCTGGCGCGGTGTGAATGTCAGCGCCCGGCTCGGACAGACCGGCTCGCAGTAGCCGCACTCCACACATCGATCGACCTCGGCGCCCACCAACGGCACCGTCTTCAAGTGCGCGAGATGCGCCCGGGGTGACTCGGCCAGGATCACGCCGGGGGCCAGGACGCCCTCGGGGTCGCAGAGCGTCTTGAGGCGTCGCATCAGTGCCACCGCATCCGCGCCCCACTCCGTCGCGACGAACGGCGCCATGTTCCGTCCGGTGCCGTGTTCCGCCTTGAGCGCGCCGTCGTGCCGATGCACCACCAGGTCCACCACGTCGTCGAGGAATCGGCCGTAGCGGTCGATCGCGGCGGCGTCCGCGACCGATTGGGTCACGAGGAAATGGAGATTGCCGTCTTTGGCGTGGCCGAAGATCACCGCATCGTCGTAGGCATGACGGCGGAAGAGCCCCTGCAGGTCCACCGCCCCTTCGGCGAGACGCTCGACCGGGAAGGCCACGTCTTCGAGGAGGAGCGAGGTCCCGGAGGCGCGCCGGCCGCCGACGGCGGGATAGAGCCCCTTCCGTGCGCGGAGGAGGCGGGCCTGCTGCGTCGGATCACGGCTGAAGGCGCCCGGGGTGAGGAGCGAAAGCCCTCGGGCCGCCTCGCGCGCCGCTCCCTCGCGCTCGGCCAATGCGGCCTCGCTCGCCGCCTGCGCCTGCACCAGCAGTGCGGCGGTCCCCATCGGCACGCTGACCAGCCCGTCCGGCACCCCCGGGAGGTGGGCGATGGCCTTGAGTGAAGCCTCGTCGAGCAGCTCGATCATCGGCGCCCCCGCGTCGCGGAAGGGTGCGATCGCGGCGCAGGCGGCGTCGACCGACGGGAAGAGGAGGAAGGCGGTGGCGGTGTGATCGAGGCGGGGGACGGTGCGGAGCACCGCCTCGCTGATGAACGCAAGCGTCCCTTCGGACCCGATCAACGCGTGGGCGAGGATATCGATCGGGCGCTCGAAGTCGAGGAAGGCGTTAAGTCCGTAGCCGGTGGTGTTTTTGGTGAGGAATTTCCGGACCACGCGGTCCTTGAGCGCCCCGTCGGCCAGGAGCTCCTGCCGGAGCGCGACGAGCCCGGCGTGGATCGCGGGAGCGCGCTGACGGAGCTGGTCGTCGGCGTCGCGCTCGGCGGTATCGATCCGGACGCCGCTCGGCAGGACGAAGGTGAGCGACGCCAGCGTGTGATACGAGTTCTGCTCGACGCCCGAGCAGGGGCCGCTGGAATTGTTGGCGAGGATCCCGCCGAGGGTGCAGGCGGCGAGGCTGGAGGGGTCGGGGCCGAGGCGGGTGCCATGCGGAGCAAGGATGGCGTTGAGGTGGTCGCCGATCATGCCGGGGCGGGAGCGGATCCGACGACCATGGTCCTCGACCGTGGCGCCGCGCCAGTGGCGGGCCACCTCGACCAGGATCCCGTCAGTGACCGCCTGCCCGGAAAGGCTGGTCCCCGCCGCCCGGAAGACGACGGGGACCCGATGTGCCCGACCGATCGCCAGGACCGCCGCGACCTCGTGCTCATCCTTGGCCAGCACCACCGCGCGCGGGACCAGGTGGTACATCGACGCGTCGCTGGCGAAGGCGACCCGTTCGATCTCCCGGGTCAGCACCCGGTCGGCCGCGATCACCCCGCGCAGCGCCAGGACGAGCGGTTCGGTCACGCGCGCTTCAGCCGGGAGGCGTAATCGCGGCGGAGCTTGGCCACCTTCGGCGCGACCTGAAAGAGGCAGTATGGCTGCAGCGGGTTCCGCTGGTAGTACTGCTGGTGACCCGCTTCCGCCGGCCACACCTGGTCGGCCGGAAGCGAAGTCACCTCGGTAACGATCGGCGCGTCGAAGGTCTTCGCCGCCTCGAGCTCTGCGATCACCGCGCGCGCGGCCTGCTCCTGCGCCGCGCTGTGCGGGAAGATCGCCGAGCGATACTGGGTGCCGCTGTCGGGACCTTGCCGATCCTTGGTGGTCGGGTCGTGGAAGGCGAAGAAGATCCGGAGCAGGTCGGCGTAGCTCAGCACCGCCGGATCGAACGTCACCGACACCGTCTCTGCGTGCCCGGTCGTCCCGGAGCAGACCATCTTGTAGCTGGGGCGTGGCGCGTCGCCTCCGGCGTAGCCGGACGCGACCTTCTCGACCCCCTGGAGCCGTTCGAATACTGCTTCGAGGCACCAGAAGCAGCCGCCGGCAACGGTGGCTGTCTCAGTCGTGGGTCGTGAGTCGTTGGTCATGGGTCAAACTCTCCCTGAATGTCGAGTTATTGATGCTCTCGACCCCGATAACGCATTCTGGTTCCCGCGACCCGCGACCCGCGACTCAGGTCTTCCTTCCCTCGCGATCCAAGTAGGTCAACGCGGCCGCGGCCAAGCGTTCGATCCGGCCATCGCTCAGGTCCTGGTCGAGCGGTTGCCGAGCCCCCGCCAGCACCCACTCCACGTCGCTCCATCGGGTCACGACCTCGGACCCTTCCTGGCGGGCACTCTCCACCCAGAGGGCACAGGCCTCCCCCTCCCAGACCACCCGGAGCCGCAGGTACCCGTGGACATACTCGGCCATGGCGTTGCCCCGGGCCCGGTCGGGGTAGTCCACCCCGACCAGCCGGAACCCCCGATCCATCAGGAGCGGCCGGAGCCGCTGGTCGGCGCGAAGGAAGGCCTCGGGAAGTTCGGTCGCCATGGGGGGAATCTACAGGGGGCTCCCTAGCCCACCTAACTGGGCCGGGACTGGCATTTTAGGGGGTCTACCCTTACATTCGGCCTGCGACTTCCGCCATGGTGGCGGACGAGTTCCTGAAGAATTCCGGGGGCCGGCCAGTTCGGTCCCCGTTCGCGTCCAACTTAGGTAGTCGGTGGTTCTGGTCAGTCCGGGCTCCGAATACCAACACAGGCAAGGAGCAGGACAATGAAGACCACCGGTACCGTGAAGTGGTTCAACGAAGCCAAGGGCTTCGGGTTCATCACCCCAGAGGGTGGCGCGAAGGATTGCTTCGTCCACCACACCGCGATCCAGGGCCAGGGGTTCAAGACCCTGGGCGAGGGTGAGAAGGTCGAGTTCGAGATCGTGGAAGGCCAGAAGGGCCCTGCCGCGCAGAACGTCGTCCGCATCGGCCGCTAAGGTCGACTGACGCTTTCGGAGGAACGATGATCGAAGTCATTCTCGACGAGTCCGATTCGGTGGAACGTGCGCTTCGCGCTTTCCGTCGTAAGGTCCAGCGCTCCGGCCTCCTCAAGGAGCTCCGGGACAAGCGGCACTACCTCAAGCCGAGCGTGGCGAAGAAGGTGAAGGCCGCCGCAGCCCGTCGGCGTTCGCGCCGCGGTCCGCGCTGAATCAGCGGTACTCCGAAGTGAGAAGGGTCCCCGGTCTTCCGGGGACCCTTCGTCTTTACGGGGTGGGCGTCCGCATCAGGGTGTACAGGCGGAGAGGATGACCGTGGGGAGATGGCGCACCCGGGTCCAGCCGGTGTCGGCCCGCACGAAGGCGTCGCGCCACGATGAGGCCCGGCCACCGCTCCCTGGCTCGGCGGGGATGCGCCGGAGACACCAGTCGTACGCGACCTCGAGCGTGTCCCGCCCGGCGGGATAGGGCTCGCCGACCTCGATCGCCACACCGGTGCGGACCATCCCCCGGGGGGCGCTCCCCACACCGAACACCCCGTCCACCAGCTTGGTGGCGACCATCGCTTCCAGCCACTCCCGCGGGTGGGCCCACGAGTAAATGTACGCCTCGGGGGTCGGCCCTACGAGCGTATCGAGATACACCCCATAGACCGTGGCGCCGTTCCCGGTGCTCCGGGCGACCTCGGCCAGGGCGCCGTGGAGCGCGCCGGTCTTGAGCTCGGCCGCATCGGCCGGGGCCACCGCGGGGGAGCCGGTGACCGGCTGCATCCCGCCGGTGCACCCGGCCGCCAAGACGATCGCGAGGGAGGGCACCCAGCGGTTCATGGAGTGTTGGCGATGGAGTCGATGAGGCGCTGGTGCGAGGCGCCGGAGTCCTGGTCCACGATCGCCTTGCCGACCACGCTCGCGCCCGGGAGGGCGCTGTGTGCGACGATGCTGTCCTTCTGATGGCGGGTCAGGGTGTCGTGCGCGGCCAGGACGGAATCCGTCGCCCGGGTGTGGATCCCGTGGCTGCAGGCGGACACCGCAAGGCTTGCGCTGAGCGCCAGCGAAGTGAGCGCGGTCGTGAGGAGGATTCGCATCGGGTCGCAGGTCGAGGGGATCGGAGGGTGCCCAACAAATTAACGCCGGTTCGCGGAAGCGGTGAGGGGATGGAGCCAAAAGTGGCCCCATCCCCTCGATCTGCGTGCTACCGCTGTGGCGACCGCGGTCCGCTGCTGGGCCCCTTGCGATGCCCTCCGGGACCTCCTCGACGGTGCCCGCCGCCCGACGGTCGGCTTCCCGACCCCCCTTCGCGCGGACCGGAGTGACCCGGTCCCGCCTTGCTCCCGCCCGATCCGCCCGGCGTGTGCGACGCCCGCCGGTCGGCCTTGGCCTTGGCGCGCACGCGGTCTTCCGCCTTCCGCTTCCGGATCTCGGCGATACGCTGCGCCTGCGGGATCTCGAGCTGGGTCTCGGGACGCGCCTTGTAATCGAAGTCCGGCAGGGTCACGCGCGGCAGCCGCTTGCCGACCGCGCGTTCGATGCGGCGGATATCGTCCTCCTCATCGGGGGCGACGAACGTGAAGGCGTGACCGGTGGTCTCCGCGCGCGCCGTCCGGCCGACGCGATGGATGTAGTCGTCCGGGGCCGCGGGTACGTCGAAGTTCACCACGTGCCCCAGCGCCGTCACGTCGATGCCCCGGGCCGCGATGTCGGTCGCGACCAGGACGCGATACCGGCCGTCCTTGAATCCGGCCAGGGCTTCGGCGCGCTGCGGCTGCGACCGATTGGCGTGGATGCGCGCCGCCTTGAAACCGTTCTTGATGAGCACTTCCCAGAGCCGGTTGGCGCGGTGCTTGGTGCGGGTGAAGACGAGGGCGTCCTTGATCTCCCCGCGCTTGAGCAGCTCCATGAAGAGGGGGCCCTTGAGCTCCCGTCCCACCGGGTAGACCGCCTGGGTGATCCCGACGGCCGGCGCCGACTGGCGCTCGACGTTGAACATCACCGGCTCGTGCAGCATCTCGCGCGAGAGCTTGGCGATCTCGGCCGGCATCGTGGCGCTGAAGAAGAGCGTCTGGCGCTTCTGGGGCACGAACCGGAGGATCTTCCGGATCTCGGGGAGGAACCCCATGTCGAGCATCCGGTCGGCCTCATCGAGCACCAGGTGCTCCACCTTGTCGAGCTTGGCGTACGAATGGCGCAGGTGATCGAGCAGCCGCCCGGGCGTGGCGACGATGACGTCCACTCCGCTCCGGAAGGCGTGCTCCTGTGGCCCCATCCCCACGCCACCGTAGATCGCGGCGGCGGTGAC
>JANLXK010000545.1:0-15489 GCA_031365045.1 Gemmatimonadota bacterium
CCCAGGCCATCGTGCGCCGAGCCGCCCACCTTACCGTCGCGGCACCAACGGCCTTCGAAAGCCTTGACGGCATGGGCGCGCGCGCCGAGACCGCTGGCGGCCCGGTGTTCCTCGGCAACCGGCTGCTGATGGACAACCAGAATCTCGCGCTCGGTCAGCTGGAAGCGGAAGCGACCCGCCTCCTGGGGGACGGCCGCACCGTGGTCCATGTCGCGCAATCCGGTCGCGTGATCGGCCTCATCGCCATCGCGGATGCGATCAGGCCGACCTCCGAGGCCGCGGTCGCCAAGTTGCGCGAGCGGCACATCGAAGTGGTGATGCTGACCGGCGACAACGCGGCCACGGCCAAGCGCATCGCCGCGGATCTCGGCATCGACCGCGTGCTCGCCGACGTGTTGCCGGGCCAGAAGGCCGACAAGGTGAAGGAGTTGCAGGCCACGGGGAAGAAGGTCGGCATGGTGGGCGACGGCGTCAACGACGCACCGGCACTGACCCAGGCCGACGTGGGCTTTGCCATTGGCGCGGGCACCGATGTGGCGATGGAAAGCGCTGATGTGGTGCTCATGAAAAGCGATCCGTATGACATCGTCGCGGCGATCGATCTGTCGCGTGCGACGTTGCGGAAAATGCACCAGAACCTCTGGTGGGCCGTGGGCTACAACGCGATCGCGTTCCCGCTCGCGGCCGGGGTGTTGTATCCGTTCGTCCTGAGCCCGGAGGTGGCGGCACTGTCGATGTCCGGCAGCACCCTCATCGTAGCGATCAATGCGCTGATGCTGAAGCGCACCAAGCTGACGGGGCTCCGGCAGCCTCGCGAAGAGAAAAGGAGTACCGCCTGATGTGTTTTTCAGCTTCGGCCAGTTTCGTTGCCGGCACTGCGCTATCGGTGATCGGTGTCGCGGCGCTGCGGCGCACCGAAACAGCGACCGAACGGCCGCTCGCGCTGATCCCGCTGCTGTTCGGCGTCCAGCAACTGATCGAAGGCGTCATCTGGCTGACGTTCAGTCACGACGCGCCGCTTCTCAAGGAGTGGATGACGTATCTGTATTCGGGATTCTCGCATGTCCTGTGGCCCGTGTACATGCCATTCGCCGTGGGCGTCCTTGAAACCGTACCCTGGCGGAAGAAGGCGATCTTCGCGTTTGAAGCCGTGGGCATCGCGGTCGGCGGCTACCTGCTCTACTACATGGTCAGGACCCCGATGGTCGCCGAAGTCATCGGGAGGCATATCGCCTACGTGTCTCCGCACTTCTACCGGATCCCCGTCATGGCGCTTTATCTCGCAGCAACATGTGTCAGTTGCTTCTTCTCGAGTCACGGGTTCGTGAGGCTCTTCGGCGTGCTGGCGTTGTTCTCCTTCGTCGCGGCCTACATCGTCCACGTCACGGCCCTGGTCTCGATCTGGTGCTTCTTCGCCGCCGTGCTGAGCCTGCTCATCTATGCGCACCTTCGATTCAGGAATCTCGGTGGGTTTCCCGACGCCAGGGCGATGGCGGCGCCCAGTGGCCACCGCCACAGCGACGGGCAGTAGGCCAGGCGATGACACCGCCGCTGCCCTGCGTGCTGACGATCAACGGCGGCTCGTCAAGCATCCGGTTCGCGATCTACGACCTGCTCGTCCGCCGATGGGACCTGTCATCAGGCGATCATCAGCGGTGAAGCGCCAACGAGCGGCCTCGGCTGGCGGCCGGCAAGGCCAAGCGTGAACGCCGTCACCCAGGGTCGCGGCGCCTCGAGCTGGATGCTCACGATCTGCGGCGTCTGGCTCATCGCGTTCGGCCTCTATTTCCTCGTCCTCAGGCCGCCACTCTTGCCCGAAGACGCGCGGTTCATGGGTACAACGATTGTGCAGATTCAAACGACAGTACCTGGTCTCTCGCGTTGGCTGCACCTGGTGTTCACTGTCCTGGGCGGGTTCATGGCAGGCGCTGGTGTACTCACCGTGTTTGTATCGTACGTCGTCATTCCCCGCCGAGTGAATGGCGCAGTATGGGCCATCGCTCTTTCGGGCGCGCTCACGGTCGGACTCATGAGCGCACTCAACTTTGCGCTCTCCTCCGATTTTAAATGGCTGTTACTGGTCCCTGCTGTGGGTTGGCTGACAGGTCTATTGCTCCATGTCGCCGAGCGCTAGGCCCCGTGGTGGCCATTCCGTCCCTCGTGTCCGGTGTACGCTCCACGGAAACGCAGGGAATCGTTCCCGCATGATCCACAAGCGGCGCTTCGTCCCCCTCGCCTACCTGTTCGTCGTGATGACCGGCGTGGGCATTACGATGCCGAGACTTCCGTTCTGCGTGGAACGCCTCGCGCTGGCGGACGCCGCGACACGACAAGCCGTCAGGGGGAGGTAGGCGGTCGTGACCTACCACTACGTGTGGCTGCTCTGGGCGAGCGCATTTCTGCTGCCATGGATCGTTCTCCACCTGAGCAATCCAGACCTGCGACGATTGATGTGGCGTGCCAGCGCGATCACAGCGCTGTTCGGCATCACCGAACCGATCTTCGTTCCGCGCTACTGGGATCCGCCGAGCCTCTTCGCACTCGCGCAGCGCACGGGATTCGACATCGAGAGCATCATATTTACGTTCGCGATCGGAGGGATCGGTGCGGTGGCGTACGCGACGCTTACGCGTCGCGTCCACGTTCCTGTTGCCGCAGGCGAACGCGCACACCGCCGTCATCGGTTCCATCGGGCAATGCTGCTCATGCCATTCGTGCTCTTCGTGCCCCTCTGGCTCCTCGCCTGGAATCCGATCTATCCGTCCATCGTCTGCCTGCTGATCGGTGCACTGGGTTCGCTGCTCTGCCGGCCTGATCTTGCGCGCCCAGCACTGGCCGGTGGCGTACTCTTCCTCTGTCTCTACGCGGCATTCATGCTCGGGCTGCGATGGCTGGCCCCCGGCTATATCGCGGCCGTCTGGAATCTCCCCGCCCTGAGCGGCGGGCTGGTGTACGGGATCCCCTCTGAGGAGCTGCTGTTCGGTCTGAGTTTCGGGATGTACTGGAGCGCCGTATACGAACACCTCACCTGGCACGCCTTGCGTGCGCGAGGTGCAGAACTCACGTAACGCCATGGGGCGATGACCCGCCCGTGCGCTCGTGCGGAACCTGAGCGCGCGAGACAGCTCAGCCAGGCCGTCGTGCCGGGCGTCCCGCCGGTCGGCACCTTCGGTCAGCGAAAGTGGTGCTCAGCGCCCAGCTCCTGCGTCGGACGAAGCTTTCGGACGGTTCTCCCTCGAAAGGGGGATATCAAGGCTTCGCGACAATAGTGTACTTTCCCTCCATGCCGCGTTTGCGCCTGGTCCCCCACTCACTCGAGACGCGCCTCCTCGCGGCGGCGCTCCTCGTCGTGGGGGCCTGGGCCGCCTGGGTCGCGTGGGGACGCTTCCGGCGCGAAGGGGGGGCGACCTTCGAGTCGGGGGTGGTGCAGTCGTTCCTCGAGGATCGCTTCGCCGCGCTCTCGGGCGGGGTCTATCACGTCCGCCTCGGCCAGGTCGTTTTCGATCTCGAGCATCAGGGGGCCCGGATCGATTCGGCGGTGATCACCACGGATACCGTCCTGAACCGCCAGCGGCGCCATCCGTTGCCGATCGTGAACGCCGTCCTGCTCGAGGCCCAAGTGCGCGGAGTGGTGCGGGACGCAGATGGGAAGGGGCTCGCGATCGAAGAGATCCGCTTCGGGCGGGTCGACGCCGACCTCACCTTCGCCCCCCCCGACACCCTCCCCGCCGACACGGCGGCGACGGTGCCCGACAGCGGGCGGGCGCTGGTCTCCTGGACCCTGCAGCTCCCGGAAGGGGCGCCGCAGATCCGGGTCGCCCGGATCATGCTCCAGGGCGTCACGGCCGTGGTTCGACCCGCTCCGGGGACCGGCGGCCGCGAGCAGGGGGTGCAGAACCTGAGCCTCGTGCTCGACTCGGTGCGGCTCGACCCTCGGGTGGAAGGGCTCCTGGTGCCGGTGGTGGTGCATGACATCCGGCTGCTGGTGACGGATTATCGCGGTGGGTGGGATTCGGTCTCGAACATCTCGGTCGGCAAGCTGCAGGGAAGCTTCCGCGACTCGACGCTCACCGGCCAGGCCCTCGGCCTTGCCCCGATCCGGACCATCGCCCAGGTCTTCCGGCGCGGGCGTCAGCGACGCGAGCGGTTCACCCTCACGGTCGACTCGGTGGCGGCCCGCGGAGTCGATTGGACCGGGGCAGTGAGCGAAGGGGCCATCCCGCTGCGGTACCTGCGGGTCGACGGCGCCGATTTCACCATCTACACCGACAAGCGGCTGGCGGGCCGGCCGACGCCGCGACCCAGGGTCCCGATCCTGCAGGAGACGCTGCGCCGCTTCGGACGCCCGATCGCCGTCGACACGGTGGAGCTCAACCATGGCCGACTCCGCTACCAGGTGCGTGCCGCGCAGGGGGAGGGGCTCGGCGAGGTCGATTTTGTGCAGCTGGAGGGCCGGCTCACCGGCCTTCGGTGGCGGCCGGATGAACGGTCGACCAGCGTGGCGGTATTGTCCGCCCGCGCGAAGCTCTGGGGGGTGGCCCCGATGAGCGTGGTCGTGCGCGGTCCGCTCGGTTCTTCCACCCCGCGCGCCGATGTCGAGCTGACCGTGGGGGCGATGCCGATCACCATGGCCAACGCCATCGTGCCGGCCATCGACCCGTTCGATATCAAGAGCGGCACGCTCGATTCGCTCAAGGTCTTCATCACCCTGGAAGGGGACCACGCGACCGGAGAGGCGCTCCCGTTCTACCGGGATCTCGCGGTCCGCGCCCGGTCGCACGGGGGCTTCTTCGCGCGGCTGGGCCGGAGCGCCACCGAAGTGATCGCCAATTCATTCGTGGTGCGCGATGACAATCCGGGGCGGGGCGGGGTGATGATGGTCGGACCGATCGACTACACCCGCGATCCGTGGCAGCCCTTCTGGCCCGCCACCTGGAATGCGACCCGGGGCGCGCTCGCGCTGGTGGGGCGGGGCAAAGGGGTCGAGCTGCCGAAGTGAATCGGGTACGGTCGTGAACTCGGCAAATCTTTGTGGTGCTTGGCCGAGGGCCGCCCCCCCCGGGGCGGCCCTTCCGAGTAGACCTTGCCCGTGAAGGCCGGGCCGGAGGCCCGGCCCTCGGCCAAACATCCTATCGGGCGCGCGTAGTTCACGCCATACACCCCGGGCCAGCTCCGTCTGGAAGGACTACGAGCTTCCGCCCTTGAATGGGACACCCCGCAAGGCGATAATTGTGCCCAGTAGCCCCGCCGCCCTCGGCGGGGTTCCTGTTGGACGGGTGCTCGAGTGGTTTAAGAGGCACGCCTGGAAAGCGTGTGTACCCTGCAAGGGGTACCGTGGGTTCGAATCCCACCCTGTCCGTTGTCGTTCCCCACTTCACACCGTGGTTCGGCAGGGATCCAGTCGTGGGTTTGGCTGCGGGGGCTTTGCCCCCTCGCCCCCCTCCGGCGCTGCGCGCCTCCGGGTCGAATCCGACCCTGTCCGTGGAAGTCGAAAGGCGCGATAGGCGCGTAAGGCGCTCAGGTCTCCTCGGTGAGATCTTGGGCGCCTCTCGCGTCTCCAGCGCCTCGAGACTGGCGTTCACGGCGGTGGGCTGATCGCCTTCCATCGCGACCGGCGAAGCCGCAGGGGTCATCCGCTGTCTGCCGAGGGGCGGCCGCCCCGGCCGCCCCTCAATACGCTAGCAAAGTCCGGCAAGGGCGCGCGAGGCGCGCGCCCCTCGGCGGGAACCTCTAGCCCCCTCCCCGCGTATCTTGAGGAGAGCTTCACGACCGGCGCCGCCCCCCACCAGCCGAGGCCCGATGTCCCGTTTCGTCGTCCCCCGCATCGCCCCGTCCGAGATCACCGACGAGAAGCACTTCTGGGATCGCCGCACCTGGCTCGCCACGGTCGGTGGGGCCATCGGGAGCGTGGCATTCGCCGACCGCCTGTCCGCCCGTCCGCCTGTCCGCCTGTCCGGCGCCCAGGCCGACACCCCCACGCCCTACGAGAGCATCACCCACTACAACAACTACTACGAGTTCTCGACCGACAAGGAAGAGGTCGCCAGCCTGGTGGGGAACTTCCACACCACCCCCTGGACCGTGTCGGTCGAAGGGGAAGTGAAGCGCCCGCGGCGCTACGATATCGCCGAGCTCCTCCGCGGCCTCACGGTCGAGGCGCGGACCTATCGCCACCGCTGCGTCGAGGCCTGGTCGATGGTGATCCCCTGGAACGGCGTCCAGCTCGGCTCGATCATCCGGAAGCTCGAGCCGACGAGCAAGGCAAAGTACGTTGAGTTCACCACGCTCCAGGACCCGACCCAGATGCCGGGACAGCGTCGCGCCATCCTCGAGTGGCCGTATGTTGAGGCGCTCCGGATGGACGAGGCGATGAACCCCCTCGCCCTCCTCGTCACCGGTGTGTACGGCAAGCCGATCCTGCCCCAGAATGGGGCGCCACTCCGGCTCGTGACGCCATGGAAGTACGGCTTCAAGGGGGCCAAGAGCATCGTGCGGATCCGCTTCCTCGAACAGCGGCCCATGACCACCTGGGCCCTGGCCGCTCCGGATGAATACGGCTTCTATGCCAACGTGAACCCGGCGGTGGATCACCCGCGCTGGAGCCAGGCGCGCGAGCGCCGGGTGGGGGAATTCGGCCGCCGGCCTACACTCCCCTTTAATGGATACGCCGAGCAGGTTGCGTCGCTTTACGCGGGGATGGACCTGCGGGTGAATTTTTGATGGTCGCACAGGCGCACAGGCGCACGGTCGCATATTTGAACGAGCGCACAGTTGCGGATGGTGGTCGGCTCCCCCTCTCCCGACAGGGAGAGGGGGTCGGGGGGAGAGGGCAATGAAGTCGGCGACCCAACGCGTGATGTGGTGGGCCGCCTTCGTTGTAGCCCTCATCCCGGCTGCACGGTTGGCCTCTCGGGCCTGGCAGAACGACCTCGGTCCCGATCCCCTCATCACGCTCGAGCACGGGACGGGGTATTGGGCGTTCGTGCTGCTGTTGGTCACCCTCAGCATCACCCCTATCCGCCGCCACATCGGGTGGAACCCGATCATCAAGCTCCGCAAGATGCTCGGCAACACCTGTGCGGCCTACGCCACCGCGCACGTGACGATCTATCTCACCCTCGACCAGGGGCTCGACTGGCCCTCGATCTGGGCCGACGCGCTCGACCACAAGCGGATCTTTCTTGGTCTCGCGGCCTTCCTGATCCTCCTGGTCCTCGCCGCCACTTCCCCGGTCTTCATGGTGCGCAGGCTCGGCCGCCGCTGGGGCCAGATCCACTCGGCCATCTACGCCGCGGTCATCCTGGCGGTGGTGCACTTCGCCCTTGCCCAGAAGCTCGACTGGCGGGAGCCGTTGCTCTGGGGGGGGGCAGTGGTGGCCTTGCTCGGGTTCCGCATTTATTGGAAAGTGAGACGAAAGGAGACATAAGGAGACGGTAGGAGTCGAACGGTCTTCTCTCGTCTCCTCCCGTCTCCTCCCGTCTCCTCCCGTCTCCTCCCGTCTCCTCTCGTCTCCTCCCGTCTCCTCCCGTCTCCTATCGTCTCCTATCGTCTCCTATCGTCTCCTCCCGTCTCACCTTGAATTAGCCCCGAATCCCGGCTAGCTTGGCACCTCGATGCCATCCACCACTTCCCTCCTGGATACCACGGCCATCGGACGCACCTTGGTGCGGATGGCGAGCGAGATCGTTGAGAAGTGCGGGGGAGTGGAGCAGCTGGTCCTGGTGGGGATCCAGCGGCGGGGCGTGGAACTGGCCGAGCGGCTGGCGCATCTGATCGAAAAGGCCGAGGGGGGCAAGATCCTCCGCGGCAAGCTCGATATCGCCCTCTATCGCGACGATCTGCAGACCCTCGGCCCCGTCCCTGTGGTGGGTGCCACGGAGCTGCCCCTCGACCTGACCGGCCGCACCGTGGTCATCGTCGACGACGTGCTCTATACCGGCCGGACCATCCGCGCGGCGCTCGACGAGCTCGCGGACTTCGGCCGTCCCCAGCGGATCCTCCTCGCGGTGCTGGTCGACCGCGGCGGCCGCGAACTCCCCATCCAGCCCGACATCGCCGGCGTCACCATCACCGTCCCCGCGGGGCAGGTGGTGCGCGTCAGCGTGCAGGAGCGCGACGGGCGGGACGCCGTCGAGCTCGTACCCAAGGCCATGACCTGATGTCGCTCACCCTCGGCAAGGACCTGGTGGGGCTCGAAGCCCTCTCGCGCGCACAGATCGAGCTCATCCTCGACACCGCCGAGCCGTTCAAGGAGGTCTCGGAGCGCCAGATCAAGAAGGTCCCGGCACTCCGCGGCAAGACCGTGGTGAACCTCTTCTTCGAGGCCAGCACCCGGACCCGCATCTCCTTCGAGTTCGCCGAGAAGCGCCTGAGCGCCGACACGGTGAGCGTGGCCGCGGCCGGCAGCTCGGTGAGCAAGGGGGAGACCCTGGTCGATACCGCCCGGAACCTCGAGGCGATGCGGATCGACATGGTCGTCATCCGCCACGGGAGCTCCGGGGCGGCGAAGTTCCTGGGCGACCGGATCGCCAGCAACGTCATCAACGCCGGGGATGGGAAGCACGAGCACCCCACCCAGGCGCTGCTCGACATGCTGACCCTGCGCGACAAGTTCGGCAAGATCGAGGGGCTCAAGGTGGCGATCTGCGGCGACGTGCTGCACAGCCGGGTGGCACGCTCCAACATCTGGGGGCTCACCAAGCTCGGCGCCAAGGTGGCGGTCTGCGGGCCGCCGACGCTGGTGCCCCGCGAGATCCGCGAGCTCGGCGTCGAGGTCCTCCCCCGCATCGAGGACGCCATCGCCTGGGCCGACGCGCTCAACATCCTGCGGCTCCAGCTCGAGCGGATGGAGAAGGGGTACATCCCCTCGCTCCGCGAATACAATCGCGTCTTCGGCGTGACGGTCGAACGTCTCGAGAAGGCGCCCAAGGATCTCGTGATCATGCATCCGGGCCCGATGAACCGCGGGGTCGAGATCGACTCCGCCGTGGCCGACGGGCCGCACTCCGTGATCCTGCCGCAGGTGACCAACGGGGTCGCGGTGCGGATGGCGGTGCTGTACCTCCTGGCGGGCGGCAGACCCGACGCGGGCGCGGCCCGGGCGGAGGAGTCATGATCCCGCTCCTGCTCAGGGGAGGCCGGGTCATCGACCCGAGCCGGAACGCCGACGGCATCGCCGACGTGCTGGTGATCGACGGCCGCATCGCGGCGGTGGGCCGGAACATCGGGCTCCCCGACGGCGGGCAGGTGCACGATGCCAAGGGGATGGTCGTGGCACCCGGGCTGATCGACGTGCACGTCCACCTGCGCGAGCCGGGGTTCGAGGATGTCGAGACCATCGCCACCGGCGCGGCAGGCGCGGCGGCGGGCGGGTTCAGCGCGGTCTGCGCGATGCCCAACACCGATCCGGTCATCGACAACCAGGCGTCGGTCGGGTTCGTGGTGGCCCAGGCGCGGAAGGCGGCCAAGGCGCGGGTCTACCCGATCGGCTGCATCACCATCGGGCAGAAGGGGGAGCGCCTTGCGGAATTCGGCGAGATGGTCGGGGCGGGGGCGGTGGCCGTGAGCGACGACGGCAAGCCGGTGCAGTCGAGCCACATGATGCGCACCGCGCTCGAGTACGCCAAGATCTTCGGGATCCCGGTGGCCGACCACTGCGAGGACGTCTCCCTCGCCGAGGGCGGCGCGATGCACGAAGGGATCGTCTCCACCCGCCTCGGCCTGAAGGGGATCCCGTCGGCCGCCGAGGAGATCCAGGTGGCGCGCGACTGCATCCTGGCGGAGCTCACCGGCGGGCACATCCACCTCTGCCACATGAGCACCCGCGGCTCGGTCGAACTGATCCGCCGCGCCAAGGACAAGGGCCTTCGGGTCACGGCCGAGGCGGCGCCGCACCACTTCACCCTGACGCAGGACCGGGTCGAAGGGTACGACACCAATGCCAAGATGAACCCGCCCCTCCGCACCGACGACGATCGTGAGGCGATCCGGCAGGCCGTGAAGGACGGGACCATCGACTGTATCGCCACCGACCACGCGCCGCACCACTACGACGCCAAGGAGCGGGAGTTCGATGACGCCCCCAACGGCATCCTCGGCCTCGAAACGGCGCTTGGTCTCGCCATCCGTGAACTGGTGAAGCCGGGACTCCTGACCCTTCCCGAGCTGATCCAGCGGATGAGCACGCGGCCGGCGCAGGTCTTTGGCCTGGTCGGTGGGACACTGGCGGTAGGCGCCCCGGCCGACCTGGTGGTCTTCGACCCCGAAGTGCGCTGGAAGGTCGATGCCGGCCATTTCTGCTCCAAGAGCCGGAACACGCCGTTCGGCGGCGAGGAACTGATCGGCCGCGCGCTCCTGACCCTGGTGGATGGGCGGATCGTTTTCCAGCGGTAGTGGGCATGTGGGCCGGTCGGCCCGGGGGCCCACAGGCCGACATTCCCAACCAACCACATAAAATACTGTGGTAGTGGACGGACCTGCCTGACCCCCCCGAGAGGACCGGTCCCGATGGCGAAGTCGAATTCCTCCAGCGATGCGATCGTCACCGACCTGCTCGCGGAGCGCAACAAGTACCAGACCTGGATCACCCGGCTCGATTCCACCAAGGATACGACGCCAGCGGCGGTCCGGGGCAAGGTGCTGGCCGACTATCAGGCCAAGCTCGAAGGGGTGATCGAGCGGCTCACCCAGCACGGCGACGCCGTCCGGGAGCAGCTGGAGCAGCGCAAGGTCCGCAAGGAAGAGCTGATCGCCGATGAGGCCAAGTCGAAGGAGACCCTGGCCGAGGCCGAGCTGCGTCACGCGGTAGGGGAGTACGATGAAGGGGACTGGACCAAGGTCCGGGCGGAGATGAACAAGGTCCTGGTCGGCACCCGGGAGGAGCTGGCCAAGGTGATCGAGGATATCGAGCGGCTGGCCGAGGTGGCCAAGCTGATCGCGACGCCGCCACCACCCGAGCCGAAGCCGGAACCGAAGCCCGAGCCGAAGCACGAGCCGGCCAAGGCCGAGGCCCCGAAGGCCGCTCCCGCCGAGCCCGGCGCGCCCTCGCGCCGGGAGAGCGGACGGGTCGAGTTCATCTCTCCGGACACCAAGGCGAAGCCCCCTGCCGACGAGCTCGAGTTCCTCCGTGCCACGGTGGGCGAAGCGGAGGCACCTTCTTCTGCGCTCCCGAAGACGACCAGGATCGAGCGGGATAGGAAGCCGAAGGGGGAGCCGGCCGCCGCGGCAGCGGCCACCGCGGCCCCGGCTGCCGAGCCCGAAGTCCTGCCGGAGCCGAAGGGCACGCCCGAGGTCCGGACCTTGAAGTGTCCCGAGTGCGGCACGATGAACCGGCCGACCGAGTGGTACTGCGAGCGCTGCGGGAGCGAGCTGGCTGGGGTGTGACCAAAGTGAGGGGTGAGGAGTGAGGGGTGAGGGGGCTCGAGTGATCGGGCCCCCCTCTTCATTGGGTTCGCGAAGGGGAACGCAAAAAGGGGGACCCTTTGCAGGTCCCCCTCACTCCTTACCCCTCACCGAGTTACTTCTTCGCCGCCACGGCCGCCGCGAGGCGGGACTTCATCCGGGCCGCGTTGCCGCGGTGGACCAGGTTCTTCCGGCCGGCGCGATCGAGCAGCGAGTTGGCCTGGAGCAGCGCCTGTTCGGCCTCCGCCTTGGTGGCCGCGCCGCGGACCTTCTTCACGGCGGTCCGGAGCTCGGAGCGCTGGGCCTTGTTCCGTTCGGCGTTGGTGATCGACTTCCGGAGCTGCTTCTTGGCGGACTGAATGCGCGGCACTGATCCCTCACATGGTACGGTGATCAGGGCAGCCCCCATCGGGCCGCCCCCTGACAGGCCATAAGCATAAGCGGGGCAGCGGGTTGGGTCAAGAAAGAGGGGTCGCGGTGTCCGGGGCCCAAGGTTAAACTTGAGCCGTGACCTCCCCGAGCGCTGCCCAGCAACCCACGACCACCGCGCTCGGCGCCGAACCGGGCTTCGTGGTCCGGCTCGACGCCTTCACCGGCCCACTCGATCTCCTGCTCCATCTCCTTCGTGAGGAGCAGGTCGAGATCGCCGACATCCCGATCGCGCGGATCGCGGACCAGTTCCTGTCGGCCATCCACCAGTTGGGGATCAACCAGGCCGCCGACTATCTCGAAATGGCGGGTCGGCTCCTGCGCCTCAAGGCGCAGATGCTCCTCCCCCGCCCGAGCGACGACGATTGGGAGGATCCGCGCCACGAGCTGGTGCGCCGGCTCCTCGAATACCAGCAGATCAAGGAGATCGTCGGCTGGTTCGAGCGCTCGGCCGAGCGGCGGTCGCTGCAGTACGCCCGCGGCTACATCCCGCCGCCACCCGAGCTGCCGGAGTTGCCGCTCACCCTGGACCTGCTCGCGTTGCTCGAGGCGGTGCAGCGGGTCATCGACGGGATCCCGGAGCCGATTCTGCACCGGGTCGTGGTCCGTCCGCTCGACGTCGAAGGGGCCACCGCCCGGATCGAAGCGCTCCTGGCCGAGCGGGCCGAGTTCGGCTGGCGCGAGGCGCTGGGCGAACGTCCCAATATCGTGGACGTGCTGAGCACCTTCCTCGCCCTCCTGGAGCTCGCCAGGCGCGGGTTCCTCCACCTCCACCAGTCGGCGCCATTCGCCGACATGGTCATCCGCCGTGACACCGCTCTCCCAGCTGTTTGAGGCGGCGCTCTTCAGCGCCAACCGTCCCCTGACCGTCGAGGAGCTGCAGACCCTCGACGCCGAGGCGACGCTCGCCGACGTGCGCACCGCGCTCGACCAGCTGCGCGAGCACTACGATTTCGACCAGCACGCCGTCGAGCTCCTCGAGCTGGCCGGCGGGTGGCAGATCCTCTCCCGTCCGACCTTCGCGCAGGCGATCGAAGCGGCCGGGTTCGCCCAGCGCACGCCGCGGCTCACCGGGGCCGCGCTCGAGACCCTGGCGATCATCTCCTATCGCCAGCCGGTCGGGCGCGCCGAGATCGAGGAGATCCGCGGCGTGGCGGCCGGCGGCGTGCTCCGCTCCCTGCAGGAGCGGGGGATGATCGAGGTGGTCGGTCGCTCCGAGCAGCTCGGGCGTCCGCTGCTCTACGGCACCACTGCGCTCTTCCTCGAGCTCCTGGGCCTCAAGGACCTGGCCGAATTGCCCCGGGCCGAGGAACTCACGATCGCGTTGCAGCCGCCCAAGCCGCCCGAGGCCGATACGCCAGGTGAGGACGCGGCCGCTTCCGTGGTGTCCGACCGATGACCGAGATGCGTCTGCAACGGGCCCTGGCCCAGGCCGGCATCGCGTCCCGCCGGAACGCGGAAGAACTGATCACCTCAGGCCGCGTCCGGGTGGACGGCAAGGTGGCCGAGCTCGGCTCGAAGGTCGACCCGACCAGGCAGAAGATCACCGTCGACGGCAAGCCGACCCGGAAGGTGGCCAAACGGTGGATCGCGCTCCACAAGCCGCTCGGCGTCGTCACCACCGCGTCGGATGAGCAGGGGCGCCGGACCGTGATGGACCTGATCCCGAATCCGCGCGGTCTGACCTACGTAGGGAGGCTCGACATCAACACCACGGGGCTCCTGCTCCTGACGACCGATGGCGACGCGGTGCACCGGCTCACGCATCCTCGTTGGCATCTGGGACGACGCTACGTCGCCCTGGTCCACGGCCAGGGCACGGCGGCGCTCACGGCGCTGGTGAAGAAGCCGGTGATGGTCGAAGGACGCGCCGTAAAGGTCACCGGGATCCGGGTGCGCGAAGGGAAGGACGGCCGGAGCGTCGTGGACCTTCTCATCCATGAGGGACGCAACCGCATCGTCCGGAAGTGGTTCGAGGCGCTCGGCTGCAAGGTCGACCGTCTCGCCCGCCTCCAGTATGGGCCCATCAAGCTCGGCGACCTCGCGGAAGGCCAGTGGCGGGTGCTGGAGCCCAAGGAAGTGGCGGAGATCTACAAGGCGATCGGATTGAAGGAGTAGGTCACAGGGGCTATTGGCTGCTGGCTATTGGTGGTTCCGTGCGGCGGCTAGCCCCGACTACGTTGTGATCCACCAGAAGCCAATAGCCAACAGCCAAGGCTCAGGAGCCCTGGCTCCCGAGACGATCCATACATGACCGCACCGCGAATTTCTCTGTCCCACCACGCAGCTCCCGTCGATCCGGCACCGATCCAGGCCGCCCTGCAGCAGGTGGCGAAGCGGATCGTGGGCCAGGAGTCGATGGTCGAACGGCTGCTCATCGGCCTCCTCACCGGAGGGCACGTCCTCCTCGAAGGGGTGCCCGGGCTCGCCAAGACCCTCGCGGTCCGCACGCTCGCCGAAACGGTGCACGCGAGCTTCTCGCGGATCCAGTTCACCCCCGATCTCCTGCCGGCCGACGTCATCGGCACCCTGATCTTCGACCAGAAGTCACAGGAGTTCCGGGTCCGGAAGGGGCCGATCTTCGCGCACATCGTGCTGGCCGACGAGATCAACCGTGCCCCGGCCAAGGTACAGTCGGCGCTGCTCGAGGCGATGCAGGAGCATCAGGTCACCATCGGCGGGACGACCTTTCCGCTGCCCGAGCCGTTCCTGGTGCTGGCGACCCAGAACCCGATCGAGAGCGAGGGGACCTACCCCCTCCCCGAAGCGCAGCTCGACCGGTTCATGCTGAAGGTACGGGTGCAGTATCCCACCCGGGAGCAAGAGCGCGAGGTCCTTCTCCGGATGAGCACGGGCCTCGCCATCGCGATCGACGCGGTGCTCGATCCCGCCGGGATCCTGGCGGCACGTGCTGCCGTGGCGCAGGTGTACGTCGACCAGAAGCTGGTGGACTACATGGTCGACCTGGTGCGGGCCACCCGTGAGCCCGGTCTTGCCGGGTGCGCCGATCTCCGCCCGCTCATCGCCTTCGGCGCTTCCCCCCGGGCGTCGCTCGCGCTGGCGCAGACCGCGCGGGCCCACGCGTTCCTCCGCGGCCGCGGGTATGTCATCCCCGACGACGTGAAGGCGATGGCCCCCGAAGTGCTCCGCCATCGCGTCATCCTCACCTTCGAGGCCGAAGCGGAAGAGTTGGACGCCGACCGGGTCATCGCGCGGCTCCTCGAAGCGGTCCCGACCCCGTGAGAGTGAACGGTAACCGGTAACCGGTGACCGGGCCGAGAGGAGAGATCTCGCCCGCGCGCCCGGTCACTGGTCACTGGTCACCACTCACTTCCTCCCATGCCCTCGATCTCCCCCGCGATCCTCCAGCAGGTCAAACGCATCGAGCTCCGTACCCGCGGGCTCGTGACCTCGTTGCTGGCGGGGGAGTACCGCTCGGTCTTCCGCGGGCTCGGGATGGAGTTCGCGGAGGTCCGCGCGTACCAGCACGGCGACGACTTCCGCGCGATCGACTGGAACGTCTCGGCCCGCCTCTGCACCCCCTACATCAAGACCTTCACCGAAGAGCGCGAGCTCACGGTCAACCTCATCGTGGACAAGACGGGCTCGGCTCGCTTCGGCGAGCCGCGCACGAAGTCCGATGTGTGCGCCGAGGAGGCG